>CABQHR010000032.1 GCA_902463875.1 uncultured Collinsella sp. | reverse complement strand
TGGTACCGGCGCTGGGCATGCTGCTCGCGCGCGGTGACCGCGCCCGCGATGCGGTGGGGCTCATAGGCTCCGGCATCATCATGGCGGTGACGGTTGTAGTCGCCGTCATGTTTTTTGGCACGGGCCCGCAGAGCTTCGAGGTCGCGCCGGGCACCTCGCACGTGCTCTCGATCATCAGCTCTGCCATCGATGTGATCCTGTGCGCCGTCATCCTGTACAACGCGCGCAAATATAGGAACACGCTCACCACGGTGCTCGGCGTGGTGCAGCTGGTGGGCTCGGTCGCCTTCGCGGCCATGACGCTGCCCGCGGCCGAGGTCGTCACCGCCACGCCGCTCTACCTGGACTACATGAGCGTGATCATGGTGCTTGCCGTCGGCATCGTCGGCAGCCTTATCTGCGTGTATGCCTTGGGTTATATGAAGGACTTCCAAGCGCACGATGAGCACGAGGCTGCGCTGCGCGGGCAGACCACGTCCGACCGTCGCCCGCAGTTCCTGGCTCTTATGTTCCTGTTCCTCTCGGCCATGTTCGTCATCGTGACGAGCGACAACCTGGAGTGGCTGTTCTGTGGCTGGGAAATCACCACCGTGTGCTCGTTTCTCATGATTGGCTACACGCGCACGCCCGAGGCCATCAAAAACGCCTTTACCCAGATCATCCTCAACATGCTGGGCGGCATCGCGTTTTTGGCCGGACTCATGTACCTGCACGTTAACGGCATGCCGCTGACCATCTCGGGCATGATCGAGCTTTCCGGCACCGGCACCGCGCAATCCGCGCTGCTGGTGATGCCAGTCATCCTGCTATCGCTCGCCGCCCTTACCAAGGCAGCGCAGATGCCGTTCCACACCTGGCTACTCGGCGCCATGGTCGCCCCCACACCCACGAGCGCCCTGCTGCACTCGTCCACCATGGTCAAGGCCGGCGTGTTCCTGATGGTCAAGCTCAGCCCGCTCTACGCCACCTATCCCGTGACGGGCTTTATGGTCACCAGTGTGGGTGCCATCACGTTTTTGCTGGCCGCCCTTATGGCCATCTCGCAGAGCAACGCCAAACGCGTGCTCGCGTACTCCACCATTTCCAACTTGGGCCTCATCAGTGCCTGCCTGGGCGTCGGCGCGCCCGAGGCCGTGTGGGCCGCCATCTTCCTGATCCTGTTCCACACGGTGGCTAAGTCGCTGCTGTTCCTGTGCGTGGGCACCGCCGAGCATCATATCGGCAGCCGCAACATCGAGGACATGGACGGCATGTTCAGCCGCATGCCGCACCTGACACGCCTGATGATGCTGGGCATTATGGGCATGTTCGTGGCACCGTTTGGCATGCTCGTGTCCAAGTGGGGCGCTCTGGTGGCGTTTGCGCAGACCGGTAACGTGCTCATGATCATGGTGCTGGCCTTTGGCTCGGCCGCGACGTTCTTCTTCTGGGGCAAGTGGCTCGCCAAGCTTTCGGGCGTCGACCCCACGGCCCAAAACGTTGAGGTCAATGTCCACAAGACCGAGTGGGCGGCGCTCAACACCATCGCCGCGCTGCTGGTGCTGTGCTGTGTGGCGTTCCCGCTCATCTCGAGCGGCCTGGTGTCGCCTTACCTGGCCATGGTGTTTGGCCGTGTGCCGCACGTTATTGGCAAGGACGCCATGTATCTGATGGTGGTCATCGTGGCGTTTATCGCCGTGGTGCTGCTGACCTCGTTCCGCGTGAGCAACAAGCCACACGTAAACGTGTACCTTTCGGGCGTTGGAACCGAGAGCTACCGTCATTTCCGCGGCTCGATGGGCCACGAGGTAAAGGCCGAAAAGCGCAACTGGTACCTGGAGGATGCCCTTGGCGAAAAGCGCCTTGGCCCCGCGGGTAGCGTCGTGTGTTGCAGCATTATCTTGTTTGCGCTGCTGTGTTGCGCGTGGATTGGGCCCGAGCGGCTTGCCATGAGTGCGCCCTCGGTGCTGCGCGGTAAGTATTTCGAAGGCTCGGGCGTCGTGGGCATATTTATTGGTACCGTGGCGTTTGCCTTGATTGCGCCGATTGTGGGCGGCCTGATCGATGGTCTTGACCGTAAGCTTTCCGCCCGCATGCAGGGTCGTGTGGGCCCGCGCCTGCTGCAGCCGTTCTATGACGTTGCCAAGCTGCTGCGCAAGGCCCCTGCCAGCGTAAACACTATGGACGACACCTACATGGCATGCGCGCTCATCTTTACCGTGGTGGGCGGCGGCATCTTTGTGTCGGGTTCCAACACGCTGCTGTGCGCCTTTATGGTTACGCTCGCCGCGATCTTTGTGGTGCTGGCGTCCGCCTCGACGCAAAGCCCGTTTGCGCAGGTCGGCGCCGACCGCGAGCTGCTACAGGTTATGAGCTACGAGCCCGCCGTTCTGCTGATGAGCGTGGGCCTGTACCTTGCCACCGACAGCTTCGACTCCATCGCCGTGACCGGGCAGGCGACCCCCATCATCGTGTACAGTGCACCCATTTTCCTGGCGCTGCTTGCGGTGCTCACCATCAAGCTGCGCAAGTCGCCGTTCGACCTTTCGTACTCGCATCACGCGCATCAGGAGATCGTCCAGGGCGTCGCCACCGAGATGAGCGGCGGCACGCTGGCCAAGATGACCCTCATGCACTGGTGCGAGACCGTGCTGTTTTTGATGTGGGTGGGCATGTTCTTTGTCTGGGACAACCCGGTGAGCTGGGTGGTCGCCCTGGTCGTGATGGCCGCGACGTATTTTGTCGAGGTGCTGATCGATAACACCTTCGCCCGCAGCACCTGGCGCAGCTGCTTTAAGCTCGGCTGGGGCGTGGCGCTGGTGTTTGGCCTGCTCAACCTTATGCCCATCCTCGTCGACGTGTTTATTTAGGAGGCGGCATCCATGGATCATAAAATGTCGCGCTCGCCGTGGGTTATTCATTACGACGGCTCGAGCTGCAACGGATGCGATATCGAGGTGCTGGCCTCGCTCACGCCGCTGTTCGATGCGGAGCGTTTTGGCGTAGTCAACACCGGCAACCCCAAGCATGCGGATATCTTTTTGGTGACGGGTTCGGTCAACGCGCAGAACCTGCCCGTCGTGCGCCAGATCTACAATCAGATGCTCGAGCCCAAGTGCGTGGTGGCGTGCGGCATTTGCGCGTGCTCGGGCGGCGTGTTCCGCGATGCCTACAACGTGATCGGCGGCGTGGACCGCGCGATTCCCGTGGACGTGTACGCGCCCGGGTGCGCCATTCGCCCCGAGACTGTGATCGATGCCATCGTGGAGGCGTGCGGCATTCTGGATCAGAAAGAGGCCGTGATGCGTGCCGGGGGCGATCCACTTACCGTGGGCGGCGCCGCGTCCTGGGACGGTGGCGTTGAGCTGGGCGAGAGCGGATTTGTGGCCGCTGCGGAGGCCGGCGATGGGGCCGGTGACACGCCCGCCGCTGCTGACGGCGCTGCCGTCGAGCCCGCCGCTGCAAAGGAGGCCGAGTAATGCAAAAGGCAATCTATACCACCGTTGGGATCGATGAGCTGCTGTCACATGTGCAGGCGCTCAAGGGCGCCGGCGCGCGCTTTGTGCAGATGCATGCCGAGCGCTGTGTGGACGACGGCTCGTATCGCCTGGTCTATACGTTTATCAACGTCCGCGCCGCGCAGGAACAGATTGCGCAGGACGGTAGCTATGCGATTGAGAATCTGGTGGTCGAGGGTATCGACCGGTACCAGGAGATCCCGTCCATCAGCTCGTACTATCCGGCGGTGTTCCCGTTTGAGAATGAGGCGCACGACCTGTTTGGTCTTGCCATCACCGATATGCAGATCGACTTTAAGGGCTTTTTCTACCAGGTCTCGACGGCCGAACCCATGAGCGTCATCACGCCCGAGGTGAAGGCTGCGCGCGAGAAGGCCATGAAGGTCCGCGCCGCTGCCGAGGCCAAGGCGCGCAAGGCCGCGGTCGAGAAGGCTGCCGCCGCGGCTGCTGCGGGGGAGGGTGCTGCGGACGCTGGCGATGCTGCGGGCGCCGCCGCCAAGCCTGCCGCACCTGCCGGCTCCGATGCTCAGCATGACGATGCCGCTGCCAAGGCCGCGCTCAAGGCTGCCGAGATGGAGGCAAAGCTCGCCGCCATGGACCCCGAGAAAGCGGCCAAGGTCCGTGCGGCGCTTGCCGCCAAGGCCGCCCGCGACAAGCAGAAAAAGGAGGCGTAAGGTCCATGGCACATCGCTCCGTCATTCCGTTTGGCCCGCAGCACCCGGTGCTGCCCGAGCCGCTTCATCTGGACCTGGTGATTGAGGACGACCGCGTCATCGAGGCAATTCCGCAGATCGGCTTTGTGCACCGCGGACTCGAGAAGCTCACCGAAAAGCGCGACATGCATCAGTTTGGCTACATCGCCGAGCGCATCTGCGGCATCTGCGCCGTGGGCCACAGCTGCGGCTATGCCAGCGCGTGCGAGCGCATGCTCGACATCGAGGTGCCCGGCCGCGTGCAGTATATCCGCACCATTTTGCACGAGCTTTCGCGTATCCACTCGCATCTGCTGTGGCTGGGCCTGCTCGCCGACGCCTTTGGCTTTGAGGCGCTGTTCTATCGTTCGTGGACCCTGCGCGAGCAGATTCTTAAGATCTTCGAGAGCACCTGCGGCGGTCGCGTGATTCTGTCGATCAACGAGATCGGCGGTCTTAAGCACGACATCGAGGACTCCGAGCTGGCGGGCATTGTCCAGATGCTCGATGCCATGCGTCCCGACTACGAGGCGCTGGTGCATACGTTTTTGGACGACGCCAGCTGCGGCGAGCGCCTGCATGGCGTGGGCGTGATCAGCAAGAAGGACGCGCTGGAGCTTTCGATGGTCGGTCCGTTTGGACGCGCCTCGGGCGTGGACTATGACGTGCGCATGTTTGGCGACGGCGCCTATGCGGATCTGGCTGCGTTTGAGCCAATTGTCGCTACCGATGGCGACTGCTATGCCCGCTGTCAGGTGCGTTGCGCCGAGGTCACGCAGGCTATGGACATCATCAAGGAGCTAGTGGGCAAGATTCCGCACGACGGGATCGGCGGGCGCACCAAGCTTACGCCGGCCGACGGCGCACGCGGCGAGGTTGTGATTGAGCAACCGCGCGGCGAGGCGTATTACTATGTGCGCGGCAACGGCACCAAGAATCTGGACCGTTTTCGCGTGCGCACGCCGACGTCGCAAAACCTGGCGGGTCTGACGCATGCGCTGCAGGGCGTGCTCATTGCCAACGTGCCCATGATTATCCTGACCATCGACCCCTGCATTAGCTGCACGGAAAGGTAGGCGCGGCATGAGCTTACTGACATTTGCCAAGACGGCCTTGGGCTCTATGGTCAAGCAGCCGGTCACGGTGTGCTATCCGCAGGAGAAGCTGGCGGCGCCCGAGCGCTTGCGCGGGCACATCGTCAACGACATGGACGTGTGCATCTGCTGCGGCATGTGCGCACGTCGCTGTCCGGCGGGCGCGCTCGCGGTCGATCGCAAGGGCGGCACCTGGTCGATCGACCCGTACGCCTGTGTGGTGTGCGGCGAATGCATCGAAAGCTGTCCCAAGCACTGTTTGAGTATGGACACCGCGCGCACTCCGGTTGCGGCGGACAAGACTCCCACGGTAGAAACCAAGCCGGAATAGCGCGAAGACGGGGCCGGTGGGGCATAAATGCCCCACAGGCCCCGCGCGAACGCGCGGTTGGGCCGCCACGAACAAAACTATGCCGGATTACTACGATAAATCGCCCGCCCCCAACCACGCCGCATTTGGCAAAATCAAAACCGCAGGTAGACGGCTTGCAGTTTTGCGAAAAAGTCACGCGTGGTCGGGGATCTCATTTTTATCGTAGTAAACCGGTATAGTTTTGAAATGTCACCATATCCGTAGCAGCCCTTGATCTCCCGTGGACGGAGGAAAACGGATCATTTTGGCCCTGCGAGGGCCGCCACGTGACCCCGCCGCCACGAAACCGGCCCATCTACTACTTTTGAGTGGCAACCCCCAACCATAGCGAAAAACGCAAAAACAAAACCGCAGGTAGAACACCTGCGGTTTTTTATGAAACGTGGTTATGGTCAGGGGTATCGGGCTAAACGTAGTAGATGGGCCGGTTTCGTGGCGGGGTTTATTAATCAACCCCCTCTGGCTGGAGGAAATTGGGCCATTTTGGCCCGTCCATCTTCGGTCGCACCTGTTTTCCTGCGAAAACGCCGCGTCTCAACTTTGGTGAGACATTTGTCTCACGTCCAAAACCGAATCTGGAACATGTGTCACCTGCCCTAATTGTGTCTCATTTCGTAACTTTAGGCTGTTGCAAGGTCTGAGACCGCGAGAAGGGAGACGCGATGAGTAAGTACACGAGGGGTCTCTTGGCGGTGATACTGGCCGTAGTGCTGGTGTTGCCGGCTGCAGCATTTGCCATGCTGCCCGAGGCCAACGCCAGGTCCAGCACAGGAATGGACGGACCGACGGCGAGCAAAAAGATAGTCGACCCCGACACTACCGGCCGCTGGCAATACTGGGCGTCGGGCGGCGAGCAGGACCAGACGACACGTTATGTAGGCCGAATCTGGACGGACAAGACGGTCGAGCCCGCAGAGGACGAAAAGTCCGACTTTGTGACAACGCTCTCCACGATGTCTTCGACTTCTGACACAACGTCGCTGGTCACTAAACCGCTCGATATCGTTATGGTGCTTGATGCCTCCGGCTCGATGGATAAGAGCATGGGCGGCAATGATCAGACCAAACGCATCACCGCACTTAAGAACGCTGCCAGTTCCTTTATCGACGCTATTGCCGAGCAGAATGCAAAGATCGAAGATGATTCCAAGCAGCATCAGGTTGCCATCGTTAAATTCGCGGGTGCAAAGAGCAACAAGATCGGCAACGATATGTATCGCGAATATCAGGGATTGACGTACGACGATTACAACTATTCGCAGGTTATGAAGAGTCTGACGCTGTGTGTCGGTAGCGATGCGACGGAACTTAAGGATACGGTCGGCTCCATCAAGCCCGCCGGCGCCACGCAGGCTGATTACGGCCTTGAGCTTGCTCGCGGCATGTCAGGCCGCGAGGATGCCCAGAAGGTAGTCGTGTTCTTTACGGATGGCACGCCCACAGACTTCAGTGAATTCAACTCTACGGTTGCCAACAATGCCATAGCCGCCGCCAAGAAAATGAAGGAGAAAGGCGCTACGGTCTACACCATCGGCATCTTTGATGGTGCGAATCCCGCTGCCGATCCTACGAACTACTGGACGAGCAACGAAAACAAGTTCATGCACGCCGTGTCGAGCAACTATCCAAACGCCACGTCCTACACAACCAATGAGCTTGGTAAGCGCACGGAGAATTCCGATTTCTACAAGGCTGCGTCGAACGCCGATGAGCTCAAGAAGGTGTTTGATGATATCTCGAGCTCTATCACCTCGGGCAAGGGCTCTCCCACTCAGATCGAGGATGGTTACGACGAGAGCAAGTCCGGCTACATCACCTTTAGTGATGAGCTGGGCGACTTTATGCAGGTCGATACGTTTGTCAGCGCTCAGATTAATGGCGTCCCCTTTGATGAAGTGACCAAGACAGCCAAGGGCAATACGGACACGTACGAGTTTTCGGGCGTGGCCAAGGACCTGGTCATCACCGTCGAGCGCTCTGCCAATGCGCAGCAGGGCGATATCGTGACGGTCAAGATTCCCGCATCACTGATTCCGCTGATCCGCTATCACGTGGACATGGAAAACGGGATCTTTGAGCGCACGTCGCTCAATGACATCAAGCCTATTCAGATTAAATACACCTCGAGCGTCAAGGACGCCGCGCGTAACAACCTGTTTACGCCCGATGACGGACTCAAGAAGTATATCGAGAAACATAAGGGTGCCGACAACCAGACGGTCTACTTCCTGGCCAACAAGTGGTCGGGCGGCGAGCTGGGCGATGTTGTCGCCGAGTTTGAGCCCGCCGATACCAGCAGCTACTATTACTTCCAAAAAATCACGCCTATCTACACGGACAAGGAATGCACCCAGCGCGCGACGGTAAAGCCGCAGGGCAACGACGTCTATTACTACAAGGACGAGTTTGTGGCGATGGGCGCAAACGGCAAGCCGAAGGACGACTATGCCGTTGTGGAGTTTGAGGGGCACGAGATCGCCAGCTACGACGGCGCTCTGGTCAAAGATGACGGCTATTGGTCCTTTAATAAGGGAACCGCGCGCTTGGCCTATATCGACCAGCTGCATACCACCAAGGACGATGTGGAGGCGAACGGCAACAAGACCGAGACCGCGCGCGACGTGCTTAACCCCAGGTGGAATGACCTTTCCTCCGTTGCGACTTCCACGCACGTGCATTCGCACCTGGGCAACAACGGCAAGATTATCTTTAGCCTTGCAACCAAGCCGACAGCGGTTGATACCAAGACTGACTTTAGTCTGACCAAGGTGCTCGAGGGCCGCAAGTGGGCGGATACGGATGCGTTTGAGTTTGAGCTCTCCGCGACGTCCGACAACAATGCCCCGATGCCCGACCCCGCGACCGTAACTGTGACCAATGCCGATCTCGACAAGGGCAAGGCAGCCATTAACTTTGGCAAGATTACTTATGCCGAGCCGGGCGAGTACACCTATGAGGTCCGCGAGGTCAAGGGCGGCGTCGGCGGCATCACCTACAGCGAGAACGTTGCCACGTTCAAAGTGACCGTGGCTGTTAAGGCCACAGGTGGGCTTAAGGCTGACGTTGAAAAGATCTCGGGCGAGACCGAGTTCAAGAACACCTATAGCGTGAAGCCTGTCGAGGACCAGATCACCGCGACCAAGGTCCTGGACGGCCGCGACCTCAAGGCCGGCGAGTTCTCCTTCGAGCTCGTCGAGGGTAACGATGTCGTCACCACCGGCAAGAACGATGCCGACGGCAAGATCGTCATGGACAAAATCACTTACGATAAGCCCGGCACTCACACCTACAAGCTGCGCGAGAAGCTCCCCAACGAGGCGGGGCTGAGCAACGGAATCACGTACGATAAGACAACCTACACCATCAAGACGAGCGTCGTCGACAACGGCGACGGCACGCTTAAGGTGACCCATACGCTCGAGGGTCCCGAGACGGCACGCTTTGAGAACAAGTACAACACTGCCCCGAATAAGTCCAGCGTCACCGACCAGATCACCGCGACCAAGACCCTGACAGGCCGCGACCTCAAGGAAGGCGAGTTCTCCTTCGAGCTCGTCGAGGGTAACGATGTCGTCGCCAGGGGCACCAATGCGGCCGACGGCAAGATCACGATGGACAAGATCACCTACACTGCGGCTGGCGAGCACACCTACATACTGCGCGAGACCAAGGTCGACGCCGACAACGGTATCACCTACAGCACCGCGGCCTACACCATCGTGACCACCGTCACCGATGATGGCAATGGCAAGCTCACGGTTAAGCATGAGCTGCAGGACGTCGAGAAGGCTATCTTCGAGAATGCTTACGGCGTTACTCCCGTGAACTCCAGTGTCACCGATCAGATCACCGCGACCAAGTCCCTGACCGGGCGTGACATGACCGCCGGCGAGTTCTCCTTCAAGCTCGTCGAGGACGGCAAGGTCGTCGCCACCGGCAAGAACGATGCCGACGGCAAGATCGTCATGGACAAAATCACCTACGACAAGGCCGGCGAGCATACCTATATCCTGCGTGAGGCCAAGGGCGCCGAAGGCAACGGCATCGCCTACGACGATAAGACCTATACCGTCGTGACTACGATCACCGATAACGGCAAGGGCAAGCTCGTGGCGAAGCACGAGCTGAAGGATGCCAAGACTGCTGAGTTCAAGAATTCCTACAAGCCGAACCCCGGCGAATTTAGCGTCACCGACCAGATCACCGCGACCAAGGTCCTGACCGGGCGCGACCTCAAGGACGGCGAGTTCTCCTTCCAGCTCGTCGAGGGCGACAAGGTCGTCGCCACCGGCAAGAACGCCACCGACGGCACGATTACGATGAGCCCCGTGAAGTACGAAAAGGCCGGAACGCACACCTACACGCTGCGCGAGGTCAACGGTGGAACCACTAGCAAGGGCATTACCTACAGTGACGCCAAGTTCACCATCGAGACGACCATCACCGATAACGGCGACGGCACGCTCAGCGCCCAGCATGTTCTGAAGAACGCCGAGGCTGCAATCTTCAAGAACACCTACAGCGTGACCCCGCTCGAGACTGAGCTCGACTTTGGTCTGAGCAAGGCTATCGACGGTCGCGACTGGACGGATGCGGACAAGTTTAGCTTTACCATCAGCGCTCCCGAGGGTGCCCCGCTGCCCGAGTCCACGACCGTAACCGTGGGCAAGAGCGACGCGAACGCCATTAAGTTCGGCACGATCCGCTTCACGGCTGCCGGAACTTACAAGTACGAGATCCGTGAGAACGCGGGCAACGCGGCCGGCATGACGTACGACGCCCATGTCGCGACCGCCGAGGTGACCGTGACTGAGAACGGCGAGGGCAAGCTGATCGCCAACGTCACCACGAAAAGCGGACACTTTACCAACAAGTACCGCACTGAGCTCAACTACACCGCAGCCGGCGGCCTCAAGCTCAGCAAGACCCTCTACGGACGTCCCATGACCGAGGGTCAGTTCACCTTTACCGTGACGCCCGCCGACCAGGCTTCGGCCAATGCGCTCGGCTTGCACGAGGGCGCCAACAACTTCCAGTCCCATGCGACGGCAGAGGGTGCTGTCGACCGGATTAACATTCTGGCTGACAAGGAGGTCAAGTTTACGCAGGCTGACGCCGGCAAGACCTTCAAATACACCGTGGCCGAGAAGAACGACGGCCAGCCCGGTTACACCTACGATGATGCTGTCCGTACCGTGACGATTGCTATCGGCGACGATGGTGCCGGTACGCTTACCGCTACGACGACCGTTTCCGGCGGTTCCGATCGTCCGCTGACCACTGAGTACAAGACCGGTGCCAGCGCGGTCGAGAGCGCTGTGGTTCCGTTCGGCAACAGCTATAGTGCATCGACCGATAGCCCGGGTACTCCTGCCAAGGTCGTTGCCACCAAGAAGCTGACCGGTCGTCCGATGGCCAACGGTGAGTTCTACTTTGGCATCGCCTACGCGGGCGAGACGGAAGCCATCGATGGTACGTGCGTTACCAACTTCAATGGTCAGGTGAGCTTTGGATGGCTGCAGTACGACACCGAGATGCTTGCCAACCTGGTGAGCGCCGGGCGTGCCATCCGCGCCGACGCAGACGGCAAGCTTATGTGGACCATCAGCTACACGGCCTTTGAGTACACGAACTTGCTGGCCGACCAGGGCATTACCGCCGCGAAGCCGAGCTTTAGCTTTAAGGTCATCGTTGTCGACAACGGCGACGGAACCCTGACGGCGACGCCCGGCTACGGTGGCACCGAGCCCGTGTTCGAGAACGTCTATGGCGCCGAGGCCGCGGATGCCGCACTCGCCGGTACCAAGAAGCTCCAGGCCGCCGAGGGCCTAACCCCGGCCGACATCGCGGGTAAGTTCACCTTTACCGTGGCTGCCGACGAGGACGGTGCCCCGATGCCCGAACTCACGACCGCAACTAACGACGCGGCCGGCAACGTGGACTTTGGGAAGATCCACTTTACGCTCGATGACCTCAACCGCGCCCTGGGCGTGACGGACGATGCGACCGATAAGGCCGAGGCAGACGAAGCTGACGAGGCCGAGGCCGACGAGGCAGGGGCTGAAGAAGCCGACGCCGACGTTGATGCCAACGCCGACGAGCCTAGCGACGAGTCCAAGCCCGAGGCCCCCGCTGCTCCGCGCTCGCACACCTTTACCTATACGGTGACCGAGTCCGGTAGCGCCCCTGGCGTGACCAACGACACCAACGCCACGCGCAAGGTTTCCTACACCGTGACCGATGACAGCACCGGACATCTGCGCGTCGTGCGCAACGGCGATGACGGCGCTGCCTTCACGTTCACCAACACGTACGGTGTGGCACCCACCGATTCTTCCGTGACCGATCAGGTCAAGACGGTCAAGCGTCTGACCGGACGCGACCTTGCAGCCGGCGAGTTCACGTTTGATCTGCTCGAGGACGGCGTGACTGTCGCTAGTGGCACCAACGACGCCAACGGCACCGTTACGCTGAGCCCGATCCGCTACGAGGCGCCCGGCACACACACGTACACGCTGCGCGAGGCTTGCCCCAATGCGCTCGGCCTGTACAAGGGCGTCACCTATGACAGCGCGACCTACACCATCGTGACCACCGTCACCGACAACGGCGACGGCACGCTGACCGCGGCGCACAAGCTCGAGGGAACCACCGAGTCGGCTGGCTTTACCAACAAGTATCACGCCATGCCCACGCAGGTTTCCATCGGTGCCATCAAGGTGCTCGAGGGACGCGAGCTCAAGAAGGACGAGTTTAGCTTTAAGCTCGTTGGCGAGGACATCGAGTCCACCGTCACCAACGATGCCGACGGCAAGATCAACTTCGACAAGTTCGAGTACGACGAGCCTGGTACGTACGTCTACACCATCAGCGAGGTCAAGGGCGACGAGGCCGGTATGACCTACGACAAGTCCGTCTTTACCGCGACCGTCAACGTGGTCGACGACGGCGAGGGCAACCTCAAGGCGAACGTCGCCTTTACCAAGGGCGACAAGAGCGTCGAGGGTATCGTGTTCAACAACACGTACAAGAAGCCCGAGACGCCCGTGCCGACGCCCGATCCCGGCACGCCCAAGACCGTGACGAACATCGTCAAGACGGTCAAGGGTTTCCTGCCCACCACGGGTGACCAGCAGGCCGCTGCACTGCTCATGGCATTTGTTATTGCCATGGCCGGCGTCGGAGCCCTGGTCTGGGGTATCCGTAAGCGCTAGGCACGTTGGCAGCGCCCGGGGCCAAAAGGCCCCGGGCGACCGGCGGGGAGCCAGAACATAGCCCCACCCCC
>CABQHR010000031.1 GCA_902463875.1 uncultured Collinsella sp. | reverse complement strand
TTGGCTTTAACGGTGGTCGCGCGGCGGCCGAGACCTTTATGAAGAGCCTTAAACTTGCCCAGATCGCCACGCATGTGGCTGACGCCCGCACCTGCTGCCTGCATCCTGCTAACGCTACGCATCGCCAGATGAACGATGAGGAGCTCATCGCCTGTGGCATCTCCGCCGACATGGTGCGCCTGTCGTGCGGCCTCGAGGATACGGCCGATCTGATTGCCGACCTTGAGCAGGCACTCGAGCAGTGCTAGGCTAGCGTTCGCATAAGGCGCCGATGCTGGCAGAAAGCTTCGGCGACCTTTCGTTCCGATTCCGTAGGCGGGACCCCAATCGCGACTGTTTGTAGGCGATTGGGGCCCCGTTTTTGCGTTGCGCCACTCGAAAGGATGGATATGGAGAAAACCGCAGAGCAGCTGCGCCGCGAGCACATTGCCCTTGAGGGCGACACCCATGGCAAGAACAAATGGGCGATTCTGTTTACCGTGCTCATCATGACGTTTATGTCGTGTCTGGATTCGACCGTCGTGACCGTGGCGTTGCCCGTGATGCAAAAGGAGCTGGGCGTGGGCCTCGAACGCATTCAGCTGGTGAGCTCGGTGTACCTGCTTGCGACATGCGTGGCTATGCTGCCGTTTGGCCGCTTGGGCGACGTGCGCGGCAAGGTGGGCGTATTCCAGCTGGGCGTCATCGTTTTTACGGCCGGCTCGCTGCTGTGCGGCCTTTCGAGTTCGCTCGAAGTTCTTATTCTGGCACGCATTGTGCAGGGCGTCGGCTGCGCGGCGGCCATGGCTAACAACATGGGTATCATCACCGAGTCGTTTCCGGCGCGCGAACGAGGCCGTGCCATGGGTATTCTCGCGACCTTTGTGGCCCTCGGCATGATGTGTGGCCCCGTGCTCGGCGGCATGCTGGTGGCAAGCTTTCCCTGGGAGAGCATCTTCCTCATCAACCTGCCCATTGGCGTCATCTCGTTTATCGTGGGGCTCTATACGCTGCCGCATGTTAAGCCGGAGGCTGGCGAGCGCCCCATGTCCCTGATCGAGGCTGCTCGTCGCTGCTTTGCAAATTCGGCCTTCACCATCAACCTCGCCTGCATGCTCATCGTGTTCGTTGGTATTGGCGCATCAGAGTTTATCCTGCCGTTCTATTTTCAGGACGCCCACGGCTTTGGTTCCGACATCTCTGGACTACTCTTTTTGGCGTTGCCGATGGTGAATGCCTTTATCGGCCCGCTTTCGGGTACGGTTTCGGACCGTGTTGGCTGCGAGGGCCCCACGGCCGTGGGCCTGGGCGTGTACGTGTGCGGCCTCTTTGCGGTGAGCACGCTCGACGAGCACTCTTCGATCCCTGTCATCGTGTGCTGCGTCGCATTTATGTCGTGCGGTACGTCGATCTTCCAGAGTCCCAACAACTCCCTGTACATGGGGTCGGCCCCGCGCGAGGCGCTCGGTTTTGCGGGCAGCTTGGGCAGTTTGGCGCGCTATGCAGGCATGGCGCTGGGTATTACGGCGGCGTCGCACATCCTGTATGGCCAGATGAGCGTGGCGATGGGCGAGGCTGTGACCAGTTTTGTTGCAGGCCGTCCGGATGTGTTCCTGTTCGGCTTTCGCTCGGTGTTCTACGTGCTCATGGCTGTGGCCGCTGTGGGCTTTGCGCTCGCCATGGTGCGCTTGATGAGGATGCGCGCCCGCCATTAGCGTGTTGGGAGGCTGCCTGCCACGTATTCGCGCCGTCTCAAAAAGACTGGTTTGTGGTGCGATGCGGCTTGTGGGGCGGGCGGGGGTCGGTCCGTGGTAGACTATCGAACAACGTTTATTAATCGCGCGGTATCGTTGCCGCGAGAAGGGGTTGCGCCATGCAGGAGCTTGAGGATCGTATTCGCCATGACGGCATCGTAAAGGCCGGTAACGTCCTTAAGGTTGATGCCTTCCTCAACCACCAGTGCGACGTTGAGCTGTTCGACCACATGGGCGCCGAGTGGGCCCGTCTGTTCAAGGATGTCGAGATCAACAAGATCCTGACGATCGAGGCTTCGGGCATTGGCATGGCTTGCATCGCGGCTCAGCATTTTGGCGGCGTGCCGGTGGTCTTTGCCAAGAAGGCACAGTCCATCAACCTCGACGGCGAGCAGTATGCCACGACCATCTACTCCTTTACCAAGCAGAAGGAGTACCCGGTTATCGTGGGTAAGCGTTTCTTGTCCGAGGGCGACAAGGTCCTGATCATCGACGACTTCCTGGCCAACGGCTGCGCGCTCGAGGGCCTTATCAAGATCTGCGAGGCTGCGGGTGCCGAGGTGTCCGGTATTGGCATTGCAGTGGAGAAGGGCTTCCAGGGCGGCGGCGATAAGCTCCGCGAGCGCGGCTTCCGCGTTGAGAGCCTGGCCCGTATCGCCGATATGGACTGCGAGACCGGCGAGATTACTTTCGCCTAAGCGCGCAACACAAGCGATTGGTATGCAATGCGACAAAGGGACCTTCCCTTTGTCGCATTTTTGTATGAGGGGAGGTATTGATATGGATGAGAACAAGATGGCATGGCGCGAATATGCGCGCTATGCCGAGATGTCGGTCGAGGAGTTGGCGCGCGATTGCGAGGTGCAGGTGTTTCGCGCGACGGGCCCGGGCGGGCAGGGCGTGAACACGACGGACTCGGCGGTGCGCATGAAACATGGACCCACGGGGATTGTCGTGACGGCGCGCGAGAGCCGTAGTCAGTTTCAGAATCGTGCGAGCTGCCTGCGCAAGCTGAAGGCCGAGCTCGAGCGTCGCGGCCGTCCGCCGCGCCGTCGCGTCAAGACCAAGGTGCCCCAACACTCGCGCCAGCGCAGACTCAACGACAAGCACTTCAACGCCATCAAAAAGGCCAACCGCCGCAAGCCGGGCAGCGTCGAATAGCCTCCCCATAAGTTGCGGTGAAATAGGGACTGTTGGGCTGTCAAAGCCGCAAAACAGTCCCTATTTCACCGCAACTTAGGGGTGGCTAGCGGGTTGGGTGCCAGACTTCGAGGACGGCGGGAAGGATGTCCACCTCGATGCGCGAGGCGACGATGGGCTCGCCGTCGGCCTGAATGGAGTAGTCTGGCTCCTCGAAGGTGAGTTCGGCATGGCGGCAGCGGCGCATGCGCACCGGCGGAAGCTTGGTGTGGTGGCCGTCCTTGGCTGAAAGGAACATGGGCAGGGCGACTGCACGGGGCACGGGACCGCATGCGTAACAAACGTCGAGGATACCGTCGCAGGGGTCGGCGTCGGGGCAGATACGATAGCCCGAGCCATAGGTGGGGCCCAGCTGGATGGCCATGATAATCGCCCGCACGCGCTCGGCGGGCGCGCCGTCAAAGCTAACCGTCATGGGGTAGTTGCGATAGCGCAGGCCAAACTGCTCAAGGCCCGAAAGGGTATAGAGCGGAGCGCCGGTAAGTCCCGTCTTCTTGCGCAGCTCGGTGGTGCCCAGGCCGATAGCGGCGTCAATGCCGACGGAGAGCGTCTGGTCGTAATACTCGACGGCCGCCTCGCCGCTGCCGCTTGCAGGGTTCCACGAGCGAATGCGCCCGATGTCCTGACGCTGCAGCTCGCAGGTGAGCAGGGCGCCAAAATCTTTACCGGAAAAATCATCGATGCCGAGCGTCTGGGCAAAATCGTTGCCGGAGCCCACGGGCAGGACGGCAAGCGCCGGTCGGGCTGCTTCTTCCTGTGCCATGAGTCCATTGACGACCTCGTGGATCACGCCGTCGCCGCCAAGGGCGATAACGGTGCGGTAGCCCTGAGCCTGTGCGGCCAGCTTCTTGGCGTGTCCCATACGCTCGGTCAACACCAGGTCAAACTGGGATGCGCGCGCGGTCATGTCCAAAAAGCGTTGCAGGCGCTCAGCCACTTCGCGTGCCGCGCCCGACTGGGCGGCGGGGTTGGCGATGATGAGCGTGCGACCAAAATCAGTTGCGTGCATGGGGCGACTCCCGGCGTATGGCGTGACGATGCGGTCGCGTTCGGGTTATGTTGCCCCGATTGTGACCGTGCGGCGTTTACTGCATCTACTCTATCAGGTCGTTGTGACGCTCGATAGCCTCTGCCACCGTGCCGCCCTCGTCCACAATGAGCGAACGGCGCTTGGGCGAGATAATGCGCTGCGCGGGATAAACGCCGCGGTGGCCGCCGGCAAGATAACTGATAAACGCAACGATGACAAAGAACCCGGCCGCTGTGCCGTGGAACAGGTCGATGGCCATCATGCAGGTGGTGATGGGCACGTTAAGGCCGGCGCAGAACACGCCGAGCATGCCGAGGGCCGCCAGAAAACTGGGTTCAAGCCCGGTAAGGCAACCGATCCAGCCACCGAGTGCCGCACCGATGCCAAACAGGGGCGTGACCTCGCCGCCTTGGAAGCCCGCGCCCAGGGTAAGCGCTGTGACGACCAACTTGATGGCTGCGTCCGCCAGGGTGGTGTTACCTGCAAATCCTGCGCCGGAAAGCCACGTGGAAAGGCCGGCGTAGTCCCAGGCGTCGAGGAGGGCATAGGCGGCCAAAACCACGAGTGCGCCTATGAGTGCGCGGACGAGGTAATTGGTGATAAAGCGACTGTACAGGCTTTTGACGGTTCGAACCGACCAGGCAAAGAGGCGTGCCGTCAGGCCGAAGATAATGGCGCTGATGACAACGATGACAACCGTCCGTGGTGTCATGTTGGGAACGCTGGCGATGACATTCGCCTCGTACTCGGTTCCCAAGGCAAGCGACGTAAAGTAGCCGGTAAACGAGGCGACCAGGCAGTAGATGCCCGCGGTGTAGTCGATCTTGCCGATAAAGCACATCTCCATGCCAAAGAAAGCTCCAGCAAGGGGCGAACCGAATACGGCGCCAAAGGCCGACGAGATGCCGGCGAGCATGAGGTCGTGGTGGTCATGCTTTTTGAGGTGGGCGAGGCTCGAGATGTTGCTGGCGATGGTGCCGCCAATCTGCACCGCGGCTCCCTCGCGACCGGCCGATCCACCCGTTAGGTGCGTGAGCGTGGAGCAGACGAAGGTGAGGACGGCCATGCGCATATGGATGAGGCGTGTGCCCAGAGCGGAGTCGATGACCAGGTTGTTGCCTCGTTTGGCAGCAAGGCCGTGGTTTTTGTACACCCATGCGGTGGCAATGCCCACAACGGGAAGCAATGCGTAGACCCACGCGTGGTGCTCGCGATAGTCGGTCGCGATATTCAGCGAGGCCAAAAACGTCCAAGCGGCAACGCCCATGGCGAGCGAGACGATGACGACGAGTGCGAGCAACTTGGCGCTCGCGAGTAGGTTGCGGGCGTTGCGGCGCGTGTCGGCAGCCAAGAGATGCTCGGAGCGGGTGAGCTGATGCCTGCCGGCCATGATGACGTCGTTAAGGGAGAAGAAGCCGCCGTCGTCGAGCGGCTGGGAATGATCCTGCGCCTCGTTAGCGCTTTCGGGTTTGTCGGTAAAAGCCATACGTTCCTCTTCTTGATTGCAACACGAGCATTATAGAACGTGCCAAACGTGACAAACCGGCTGGTTGGTTTTGGTTCTGTTTCGCCGTCCGTTACCGACAGGTGTATTCGTGGGCACGGGCCGTGTCGCCGTCGTGCGGCGGGGGATTATACTGAGATAAACATAAAGAATCGGCGCCCGTGATGTGCGCCGTTGCATGCTAGAGGTGTATATGGCAGAGAAACTCATTCCGTTGGAGGACGCACAGGCGATCGTCTTGTCGCACGTGAATCGCACCGAAGTTGTCGAGATTCCCGTGTGGCAGGCCGCCGGTCTTCCCTTGGCAGAGGACGCGGTGGCCGATATCGACATCTCACCGTTTGCCAACAGCGCTATGGACGGATATGCCGTGCGCTCGGCGGATTTGGCGCAGGCATCTGGTGAGGCGCCGGTGACGCTCGACGTTATCGGACACGAGGCCGCGGGCCATGTGTTTGAGGGCGCAATTGGCGCGGGCGAGACGGTCCGCATCATGACGGGCGCGCCGGTGCCCGAGGGTGCCGATGCCGTGGTGAAGTACGAGATCGTCGATGTGCTCGATGGCGACGGCAACGAGGGCTCGCGTGTGAGGTTCTCGGCGCCTGCCAAGGTGGGGGAGAACGTTCGCTCTGCCGCCGAGGAGGCGCATGCCGGCGATATCGTGATGCGTGTCGGCGAGGTTGTGGCACCGGCGGGCGCCGGCTTGCTGGCGAGCGCCGGGTATGCGAGCGTGAAGGTGCATGCCGCTCCGCGCGTGGGCATTATCTCGCTGGGGACGGAACTGGTCACGCCGAGTAAGGTACCGGCGCGCGGTCAGATTCGCGATTCCAACTCGTCGGCGTTGATGGCCGAAGCGCTCGATGCAGGAGCCGAGCCCGTGTTCTACGGCATTGCGCCCGATGATGAGCAGGCGATTGCCGAGCTGGTGCATCGCGCCGTGCTGGAGTGCGATTTTGTCATTACGAGCGGTGGCGCCTCGGCAGGCGACTACGACTACGTGACGGCGCTCGTCCGGCGCGAGGGCGAGGTGCTGTTTGACCGCATCTCGATGCGTCCGGGCAAGGCCATCACGTTTGGCTTGCTTGGGGGTAAGCCCTACCTGGGACTTTCAGGCAATCCGGCCGCGGCGTATGTGGGCTTTGAGATGCTCGCCCGCCCGGCGATCCGCAAGATGCGCGGTTTTGCCGAGGGGGCGCGTCCCGTGCAGCAGGCGATGCTCACGCACGGCGTGAAAAAGCGACAGCATCGCCGCTTCTTCGATCGCGCCACGGTTTTGCGCGACCCCGAGACCGGTGAGCTGTTGGTGACCGAGGCCAAGACGCAGAATTCGGCGTTGCTCGGCACGATGCAGCGGGCCAACTGCCTGCTGCGTATTGACGAAGGTCCGTGCGAGCTCAAGGCGGGCGACGTCGTGGATGTTGTGCGTGTCGACCTGCCTGAGGGCGCCGTGTTGTAGGAGGAATGCTATGGAGCTGAAGATATCGATCGTGACGTGCTCGGATACGCGGGACCTTGCCCAGGACGAGGCTGGAGCCGCACTCGAGGAACTTATCGAGGCGCAGGGCTGGACGGTCGTCTCACATGTGGTCGTGCGCGACGACGTCAGCGAGATCGGTGATGCCATTGTGGAAGCCGCCGATGAGTGCCACGCCAATGTTGTGCTTACCTGCGGCGGCACGGGGCTTTCGATGCGCGATGTGACGCCCGAGGCGACGCGTGCCGTCTGCGATCGCGACGTGCCGGGTATTGCCGAGGCGATCCGTGCGTACTCGATGACCAAGACGCGCCGCGCCATGCTCTCGCGCGCTATTTGCATGCAACGAGGTCATACACTTGTCGTAAACTTTCCCGGTTCTACGAAGGCCGCCCGCGAAAGCTGGGAGGCCATAGCGGACCAGCTGGAGCATGCGGCTCAGATGACAGCGGGCGGCGGACATACCAATTAAGCTATTTACCTGCGGCGGAGCGACCTGAACGGCTGCTCCGCCTTTTATTTGCGCCCAAGGGGACGACATTCTGTAGACATGCCTGAAACTATATTCTCAGACGAGAATAATTTCTCATAATCATTATTCGCACCGAAGTATAATCTAATTACAGAATAAAGCCCGCGGTGGGGTACCCGGGCATAAGGTCCGAAAGGGTTGAACATGTTCGATATGGTTTCTCGCCGCGGATTCGTCTCGCTTTCTGCTGTCGCCGCTGCCGGCCTTGGGCTTGCCGGCTGCTCTGGCAACAAGACGTCTGAGCCGACTGGCTCCGATGCCGGTTCTGCTAAGGCATCTTCCAAGAAAGCTGTCGAGCTGCAGGTCTTTGCCGCCAACTCGCTCGAGAAGGCTCTGCCCGAGGTTCAGGAGCTTTACACCGAGCAGACCGGTACCACGTTTGCCGACACGCAGTTTAAGGCGTCTGGCGACCTCGTTGAGCAGATGCGCGCCGGTGCCACGGTCGACGTGCTCATCACCGCTTCCAAGGGCACCATGGATGACGCTGAGACCGCCGAGCTCGTCGACACCGACACCCGTGAGGATATGTTCGTCAACGATCTTGTGATCATTCGCGCCGAGGGCTCCGACACCAAGGTCGAGGCCATCGCCGACGTCGCGAATCTGGACGGCAAGATCGCCATTGGCGACGCCAAGACCGTTCCCGCCGGCAAGTACGCCAACCAGGCGCTGGCTTCTGTGGGCCTCTATACCGGCACCGAGGGCGACGACGGCGAGTATGCGCCCGAGATCGCCGACAAGGTCGCACTGGCAGACAAAGTTGGTACCGCCGCCGCCTATGTGTCCACAGGCGACTGCGTTGCCGGTTTTGTCTACAGCTCTGACATCTACCGCTACAACGGCATCGAGGAGGCCTTCGTGTGCCCCGAGGACTCGCACAAGCCCATCGTGTATCCCGGTGCTGTCGCCGATAGCTCCGAGCATGCCGACGAGGCTAAGGCGTTCATCGACTTTTGCCTGTCCAACAAGAAGGCTCAGAAGATTTGGGCTAAGTACGGCTTTGAGCTTTCCGCGTAGTGCGGCTTGGCGCGATAATTCCATCGTTTTGTGTTTCACTCCGTCCTTGTATTCGCTTGGAGCTTTTCGTGCTTAATAGATTCCGCATGCTTGTCGCCTGTGTTTTGACCTTCACGCTTTGCTGGGTGCCGGGATTTGCGATTGCTGGGGACGCTGAGGATGGGGCCCAGGTTGCTGCGACCGCTCATGGGCTTTCCTATGGGATCGAGGGTTTTGAGCGGTTGGCCAAGGGGACCGCTCGTGCCATGGAGGGCCAGCCTGAGGGCTACCGGTTTCCCGTTGACGAGGACGTGGACCTTGTAGTGGCGCCTGCTGCCGATCGCGTTGTGGTGTGGATATCGCCCAAGGCGGTCGAGAAGTTTGGATTGGATCCGCAGGACAACGAGTGCGTATCGGGTCTCAAGGCCCTCGTCTGCGAGCTCGACAGCGCAAACTCCATGGGAGGTGCGCAGCTAGGGGACGTTGATCTTCCTTGGTATGTTACGGCGGAAACAACGTTTGATGCCGGCGGTTATACCTATGGCTTTGACGAGCGCGGTGCGGATGGGGACCGCTATGTGGTGATTGCATCGGCCTCGGGTGATGCCAAGGGCGGCGCGCGTTGGCTTGATAGCGCTCAAATGGTAGAGGCATCGTCTGTCGTGTTGCGGGATGAGCAGGGGCCCTTGACCTCTCTGGCCTCCTTTTTAGGCGGCATCGACTACCGCCCGTTTTGGGTGTCTATCAAAACGAGCGGCCTTGCCCTGGTGATTGCCTTTGCACTGGGCCTGTTTGCCGCGTGGAAGACTATGGGTACCTCGAGTCGCATCAAGGGCCTGCTCGATTCGGTCTTTACGATTCCTATGGTGCTGCCGCCCACGGTCTGCGGCTTTCTGCTCCTCATGTTGTTTGGCCGCTCGACGGGGGTGGGCCAGTGGCTGATTGCGCACGGCATCTCGATTGTCTTTACGTGGCCCGCGGCGGTGATCTCTGCCGTGGTGGTGTCGTTCCCACTCGTCTATCGTACGGCACTCGGCGCCTTCGAGAGCCTCGACACGCAGATGCTCGATGCGGCGCGCACGCTGGGCTGGTCCGAGCGCCGCATCTTTACCAAGCTCATGATGCCCCTCGGCTGGCCCTCTATTGCCGCCGGCACGGTGCTCGCCTTCGCTCGCGCGATGGGCGAGTTTGGCTGCACACTGTTCTTTGCGGGCAACTACGCCGGCATTACGCAGACCATTCCCATTGCGATTTACTTTGAGTGGATGGGCGGCAATACGTCGGTGGCTCTCTTTTGGGTCGTGGTCGTAATAGCGTTCAGCTTCCTGGTCATCCTATTCATCAACATGTACACGGCGCATTCTCAAAAGTATCGCGAGCGCGGTCTCTCCCGTGCGGAGCGCAAGCAGGCCAAAGAGCTCGCCGGACAGGGCGATTCGCTCGACCCGGTGGGCGGTGATGCCTTGCGTATCGATCGCGAGGCACTGGCCGAGCTTATGCGCGATGGCGCGGTCGCAAAGGGAGGTCGATAAGCCATGTCGCTCGTTCTGGATATCAAAAAGCGCTATCCGGGCTTTACCCTCGACATTCAGCTCGATGCCGGCGAGGAGCGTGTGGCGCTGCTGGGCGCCTCGGGTTGCGGCAAGAGCTGCACGTTGCGCTGCATTGCCGGCGTGGAGACACCCGACGAGGGCAAGATCGTCGTCAACGGCGTGACCTTTTTTGACTCGGCGGCGGGTATCAACCTGTCGCCCCAGGAGCGAAAATGCGCCCTGCTGTTCCAAAACTATCAGCTGTTTCCCAACATGACGGTGGCCGATAACGTTTGCGCCGGTGTTAAGGATGCGGGTGACGCCGCCGCGCGCAAAAAGCTCGCCGAGCGTTATCTGGGCATTTTCGGTCTGGCCGATTTTGTCGACCGCTACCCCGTGCGCCTCTCGGGCGGTCAGCAGCAACGCGTGGCGCTTGCGCGCATGGTGGCGGCGCATCCGGGCATCTTTATGTTCGATGAGCCCATGAGCGCGCTCGACGCGTATCTCAAGAGCGCGCTTGAGCAAAACATGCTCGATCTGTTCGATGTATGCAACCGAACCGTGCTCTACGTGAGCCACGACATCGACGAAGCGTGCCGTCTGTGCGAGCGCATTTGTGTGATGCACGACGGGCATATGGAGGAGATCGGCTCCGTCGAGGACGTGGTCCGCCGGCCGCAAACCTTGGCTGCGCTGCGCCTGACGGGCTGCAAGAATACGAGCCGCGCGCGCAAGATCGGCGACGAAGAAGTTGAGGCCCTCGACTGGGGCATGACCTTCAACGTGGGCCGTGAGGTTCCCGATAACGTGGCGTACCTGGGTATTCGTGCGAGCTACTTCCATGTGGACAACCGTGCTGAGCGGGGTCGCAACAGCTACGACCTGCATGTGGCCCGCGTGAGCGATTCACGTTTTGAGCGCCTGGTGCTGCTGGACGTGCCGCGCGCCGACGCGCCGACGCGCCTGCAGTGGAAGGTCAACAAAGTGCGCATGCCTGTCGACGAGCTGCCGCAAGCAGGCGAGACGCTGCGCATGCATTTTGATGCCAGCAGGATCCATTTGGTTTGTCGATAGCGCCGGGTAATGCCGTCGGGGAATATAAGCCTCGGCGGCTTTGTTTTGCCGTTCGCCGAATGAGGAATGACAAACTCTTATCAATCAAGATAATTATTTATTAAACGACGGCACACGACGCTGTCGTACGAATGTCAACGGTGTTCGCATGGTCGATGACCGTTGGTATAGTTGACCTCAACTTGTAAAGGAAGGTGCGCACATGCCGCAGACGACATACATTCGCCGCGTTGCCGCGCGTGCCCTATATATGGCTCGGAGCCGCATATGAGCAGGTATGTTCACGGCTCCGGGAGAGACGACGCACAACTAAATAATCGACCGCAAAGCAGGTTCCCTAAAATTCCGGGTTTGAGCACGGTCGGGCAATCGCCGTCCGTCGTGCATCGATACCGCTGTTATCCGTTTTTGGTTCGAGAGGGGAACCGTTATGGCTGAAGAAATTGATTTCCATCCGATGTGGGAGAGCCTCGGCATGAATCTTGCCGACCACGACATGCTGCTGGGCGCCGTGGGCCAGATGTACGGCGATATGTTCCTGACGCAGAACAATCGCCCCAAGTCCACGTCCTACCTGAATTTTGTCGCCACCAACATCCACAGCGGCCGTATTAAGGAGATGCTCGACAAGAAGGAGGCCGGCGAGGCCACCAAGATCGTGGGCAGCTTCTGCGTCTACGTGCCCGAGGAGATTGTGCTCGCCTGCGACGGTATCCCCGTGGGTCTGTGCTCGGGTGCCGATTGGGCGACCGACAAGGTCGAGGAGCACTTGCCGCACAACACTTGTCCGCTCATCAAGAGCTTTGCCGGCTTTAAGCTGGGCGAGGTCTGCCCCTACATTGAGTCGAGTGACTTGGTGGTAGGCGAGAACACCTGCGACGGCAAGAAGAAAGCCTACGAGTTCTTTGCCACGCAAAAGAACATGTACGTCATGGATATTCCCAACGTACACGACGAGTCGACGCTTGTGACCTGGAAGGCCGAGGTCAAGAAGCTCGCCGCCAAGATCGAGGAAGAGTGCGGCGTCACGATTACGCCTGAGCGTCTGAAAGCCGCCATCCACGCCGTCAATGAGAAGCGCCGTGCCCTGCAGCGCCTCGCTGCCACTCGTGCTGCCGACCCAGCGCCCATCAGCGGTCTCGACAGCCTGCTGACCGTTCAGGCCGCCTTTATGGACGACACGCCGCGTCTGACCGGGGCCATCAACGATATGGCGGCTGAGTGCGAGCAGCGTGTCGAGGCCGGCGAGGGCGTGGCGCCCAAGGGGACCAAGCGCATCCTGTACACCGGCACGCCCATGGCCGTGCCCAACTGGAAGCTGTTCAACCTCATCGAGAAGGCCGGCGGCGTTGTGGTAGGCGAGGAGTCCTGCACGGGTTCGCGCTATTACAAGGACCTGGTCGACGAGTCCGGTGAGACGGTTGACGAGATGCTCGATGCCATCGCCGAGCGCTACTTTAAGATCAACTGCGCCGTCTTTACGCCCAACGACCAGCGTATGAAGGATATTGTCCAGATGGCCAAGGACCTGCACGCCGACGGCATCGTCGACGTGGCCCTGCAGTTCTGCACGCTCTACGAGATGGAGTCGTTTGCCGTGGAGAAGGCCGCCGAGGAGGCAGGCATTCCATTTATGCACATCACGACCGACTACGCCGGCGAGGATGCAGGCCAACTGCAAACCCGCATTGAGGCCTTCTTGGAGACGATCTAGGCCGCGCGGCTTCCCCAGGCACCCGATCTTGCCGTTCAAACCGTCGCTTGCGTACTCAAGTACGCGGCGCTCCTCTTTCACGGCAACCTCGGGCACCTGGGAAAGCCGTTTCCTCTGTCCATTTATTTGATAACAAGGAGTTCTATGTCCGAGGTTTCTGAGCAGCCGTTGCCGCGCACGTTTGAGGAGTTCAACGAGCAGCGCAAGGCAGCGTTTATTCGCGTTAAGGACTACAAGCAGGCCGGCAATCACCTGGTTGGTTTTTTGTGCAGCTATACGCCGCTTGAGATTATCGATGCCGCGGGGGCTGCAAGCGTCGCCCTGTGCGGTACGTCCGACG
>CABQHR010000030.1 GCA_902463875.1 uncultured Collinsella sp. | reverse complement strand
GGGCTGGTGGAACATAGAATCAGCCATGCCATCCTCCTTATGAGATAGGACAAAGTGAATTCGGCCGGGCAACGTCGAGACAGCCCAATCGAACCATTCAAACGCGGTCCGCTGTTATGGCTGGTTATGCAATGCGGGCCAACGTTTTGCAATACAGTAGCGCATTTTATGCACAATTTGGCGCTGATTCCGGTTAACGGTCGAGAATTTCTTTAGTTGGGCGAAGTATGTGGGGATATTTTGGCTCTGTTACAAGTCTGTAAACAAAAAGGGCCCCGCACATGCGGGACCCTTTACAAACGTATATACGCCGATGCTTAGTAGCCGACGATGCCCTGCGGGAAGAAGAACATGCACAGAACGACACACACGGCAAAAACGACGGCCATAATTACCGTCAGGCGATCGAGGTTCTGCTCCATGACGCCCGTGGCAGAGCTGGAGTTATACAGCGAGCTAGCGATCATATCCGAAACGCCGGTGCCCTTACCGGAATGCATCAGAACGAGAATCGTCAGCGCCACGGCAGAGACAGCCCAAACGACAAACAGAAGAATCTGGAACGGACCCATAGATAAGCTCCTTAATAGAACAATTCAAACCCCAGTACTGTACCACAACCCCCAGCACTCCCCCACCTGCCATTTAGGGACGGGGTAGAAATGGCAGAAATACCAAAAAAAGGGGGTTGCCCGAATGTGGACAACCCCCTTGCAAGAAAACGTTTGAAGTTTCCTATTATGCCTCGGTGGCGAGCACGCGGCCCGTCATCTCGGCGGAAGGCTCCAGACCAGCCATGGTGAGCATGGTCGGGGCGATATCGGAGAGACGGCCGTCCTCGATACCGGTGAGCTGAGCCTTCTCATCAACGATGATGAACGGCACGCGATTGGTGGTGTGAGCCGTAAACGGATGCTTGGAACCGTCGGAAGCAACGTCAAACATGTGATCGGCGTTGCCGTGGTCGGCGGTAATCAGCGCAAAGCCGCCCTTGGCGAGAATCGCCGGGACAACCTTGGACAGGGCATCGTCAACAGCCTCGACGGCCTTAACGGCGGCGTCGAACACGCCGGTGTGACCAACCATGTCGCAGTTTGCGAAGTTCACGATGTAGAAATCAGCGCGATCCTCGTTAATAGCGGCGACGAGCTTCTCGGTAACCTCGGGAGCACTCATCTCGGGCTGCAGATCGTAGGTAGCAACCTTGGGGGAAGCGACGAGCACGCGCTCCTCGCCCTCCTTGGGCTCCTCGATGCCGCCGTTGAGGAAGAACGTCACGTGGGCGTACTTCTCGGTCTCGGCGGTGTGCAGCTGCTTCAGGCCATTGGCGGCGATAACGTCGGCCAGAACGTTCTCGGGGAACGTCTTGGGGAAGGCGACCTCGACGTCAAACGTCGGATCGTACTCGGTCATCGTCACAAAGTGCGAAAGCTTAATCTGCTCGCGCTCAAAGCCGTCGAACTCCTTGTCCGTGAACACGCGGGTCATCTGACGGGCGCGGTCGGGACGGAAGTTGAAGAAGATGGCCGCGTCGCCCTCGTGGATGCCCTCGTTATGGGCAGCGAAGGGCTCGACGAACTCGTCGCCGCGCGGGTCCTTCTCGTAGTAGGCCTTGATACCGGCAACGGGGTCGGTATCGGCATCGGACGCATTGACCATGACGTCGTAGGCGCGCTGGATGCGCTCCCAACGGTTGTCGCGGTCCATAGCCCAATAGCGGCCCGAGACGGTGGCGACGCGGGCGTCGCAACCGGTCTCCTCGGAGATCTTGGCCAGGAAGGCACAGAACTCGCTCATGTAGCCGGCACCGGACTGCGGGTCGACGTCGCGGCCATCCATGAAGGCGTGGACGCGAACGGTCTTGACGCCGCGCTCGGCAGCCATCTTGACCAGAGCCTCGACATGGTTCATATGAGAATGAACGCCGCCAGGGCTCATGAGGCCCATGAGGTGGAGGGTCTTGCCGTCAGCCTTGACGTCGTCCATAGCCTTGACGAAGACCTCGTTCTCGGCGATGGAACCGTCCTTGATGGCGTTGTTGATGCGCGAAAGCTCCTGGAACACGATGCGGCCGGCACCGATGTTGAGGTGGCCCACCTCGGAGTTGCCCATCTGGCCATCGGGAAGGCCCACGTCCTCGCCCGAAGCGCCGAGCGTGGTGTGGGGGTACTTCTCGTACAGGCTATCAAGGAAGGGCGTCTTAGCAGCGGCGACGGCGTTCTCGCCATCGGCCGGGGCCAGGCCGCAGCCGTCCATGATGATCAGGATTGCAGGAAGATGACGCTGTGCCATATGTCCTACTCGCCTGCCTTGACGACCATAGAGGCAAAGTCGTCAGCCTTGAGCGAAGCGCCGCCCACGAGGGCGCCGTCAACGTCGGGCTTGGCGACGAGCTCGGCGATGTTGCCGGGCTTGGCCGAACCGCCATACAGCACGCGGATGCCGTCGGCGAGCTCCTCGCCGAACATCTCCTTGAGGGTCTCGCGGATAGCGCCGCAGACCTCCTGAGCGTCCTCGGCGGTAGCGGTCTTGCCGGTACCGATGGCCCAGATGGGCTCGTAGGCGACGACAACCTGCTTGGGGCAGGTGATCTCGAGACCCTCGAGACCAGCCTTGACCTGGTTCACGACGTGCTCGACATAGGTGCCGGCCTCGCGGACCTCAAGGGACTCGCCGCAGCAGAAAACGGGAACGAGACCGGCGGCAACGAGAGCCTTGGCCTTCTTGTTCTGATCCTCGTCGGTCTCGTGGAAGTAGTCACGACGCTCGGAGTGACCGATGATGCAGTAGGTGCAGCCAGCGGACTTGAGCATGTCGCAAGAGGACTCACCGGTGTAAGCGCCCTTGGCCTCCCAGTACACGTTCTGTGCACCGAGGGCGATGGGGGCAGCCTGAATGCGGTCATGAACCGTGGTGATGTCGATGGTCGGAGGGCAGACGAGCACCTCGACGCCAGCCGGAACCTCGGGCAGAGCCTGAGCCAGCTCGTCAGCGAGCTTGGCAGCCTCGGCGACGTCGTTGTTCATCTTCCAGTTACCAGCGATAAGAAGGGTGCGATTAGGCATCGAGAAGCGCCTCCACTCCGGGCAGGGCCTTACCCTCGACGAGCTCCATGGAAGCGCCACCACCGGTGGAGATCCAGCTCATCTTGTCGGCCAGGTTGAACTTGTTGACAGCTGCGACAGAGTCGCCACCGCCGATGATCGAGGTGCAGTCGGCCTCGGCGACAGCCTCGGCGATAGCCTGGGTGCCGTGAGCGAAGTTGTCGAACTCGAAGACGCCCATGGGACCATTCCAGAACACGGTCTTGGCGCCCTTGACGGCCTCGGCGTAAAGCTCCTCGGTCTTGGGGCCGATGTCCATGCCCTCACGATCGTCGGGGATAGCGTCGGAAGCGACAACCTCGGGGACAGCGTCCTCGCCAAAGTGATCGGCAACGCGGTTGTCGATGGGGAGCAGGATCTTGACGCCCTTCTCCTCGGCCTTCTTGAGCATCTCGCCGGCGCGCTCGACCCAGTCCTCTTCCTTGAGGGACTGGCCGACGGTCAGGCCCTGGGCCAGGAAGAAGGTGTAGGCCATGCCGCCACCGATGATCAGGGTGTCAGCGGAGTCGATGAGGTGATCGAGAACGCCGATCTTGGAGGAAACCTTGGAACCGCCGACGATGGCGACGAAGGGACGCTCGGGCTCGGCGAAGATGCCGGTCAGCGTGTCGACCTCCTTCTCGAGCAGGAAGCCGGCGACGGCAGGCAGGTAAGCGGCGGGGCCCACGACGGAACCCTGGGCGCGGTGAGCGGTGCCGAAGGCGTCGAGAACGAAGACATCGCCGTAGGAAGCGAGGGTCTTGGCGATCTCGGGATCGTTCTTCTTCTCACGCTTGTCGAAGCGGACGTTCTCGAGAACGAGGACCTTGCCCGGCTCGACGGCGGCGACAGCCTCGGCAGCCTTCTCGCCGTAGGTGTCGGCGACAAAGGCAACGTCGAGACCGGAGAGCTCGGCGAGCTTCTTGGCGACGGGCTCGAGGGAGAGCTCGGGCTGGAAGCCGGTGCCATCGGGACGGCCGAGGTGGCTCATGAGGATGACGCGAGCGTTGTGCTCGACGAGGTAGTTGATGGTGGGCAGGGCAGCCTTGATGCGGGTGGTGTCGCCAACGACGCCATCTTTGATAGGCACGTTGAAGTCAACGCGGACGAGAACGCGCTTGCCGTCGACATCGATGTCGCGGACGGTCTTCTTGGTAAAGGCCATGTTTGCTTCTACCTTTCGTACGTGTCTGCCTCCCATTACGGCAGACGGTTTCTTATAAAAAGGGCGCGACCCTAGGGTGTAAGCCCTATAAGGCCGCGCCCTTCTTTAGACGCTCAACGAGCTATTCGCTAAAAGCTAAATTAAGCAACGAACTTCTCGAAGTACTTGATGGTGCGGACCATCTGAGAGGTGTAGGAGTTCTCGTTGTCGTACCAAGAGGTGACCTGAACGAGGGTCTGGCCGTTGCCGAGGTCAGAGCACATGGTCTGAGTGGCGTCGAAGATGGAGCCGTGGGTCTCGCCGATGATGTCGGTGGAGACGATGTCATCCTCGTTGTAAGCGAAGGTCTCGGAGATGGTGGCAGCGTAAGCCTTCATAGCGGCGTTGACCTCGTCGACGGTGACCTTCTTGTCAACGACAGCGTAGAGGTTGGTGAGGGAGCCGGTCGGCGTCGGGACGCGCTGAGCAGCGCCGATGAGCTTACCGTTGAGCTCGGGGAGAACCAGGCCGATAGCCTTAGCAGCACCGGTGGTGTTGGGAACGATGTTGACGGCGCAGGCGCGGCTACGACGCTTGTTGCCCTTGCGCTGCGGGCCGTCGAGCGGCATCTGGTCGCCGGTCCAGGCGTGAATGGTGGTCATGATGCCGGACACGATGGGAGCGAAGTCGTTCAGACCCTTGGCCATCGGGGCGAGGCAGTTGGTGGTGCAGGAAGCAGCGGAGATGATGTTGTCCTCAGCGGTCAGCGTCTCATGGTTGACGTTGTACACGATGGTGGGCAGATCGCTGCCGGCAGGAGCGGAGATGACGACCTTCTTGGCGCCAGCGTTGATGTGGGCCTGAGCCTTAGCCTTGCTGGTGTAGAAGCCGGTGCACTCGAGCACGACGTCGACGTCGAGGTCGCCCCAAGGCAGGTTGTTGGCGTCGGCCTCCTTGTAGATCTTGATCTCCTTGCCGTCAACGGTGATGGAATCCTCACCAGCGACGACCTCATGATCGCGAGCATAGTTGCCCTGCGTGGAGTCGTACTTCAGCAGGTAAGCGAGCATATCGGGAGAGGTGAGGTCGTTGATAGCGACGATCTCGGAGCCCTCATGACCGAACATCTGACGGAAAGCCAGACGACCGATGCGACCGAAGCCGTTAATAGCAACCTTTACTGCCATTGTGTCTCCTTTCGTAAGGCCCCCGCAAGCTACAGCGCCTGCCGTTGAGGCCCACAAACTAACCACTCGCCTAATATACCTTTTTTTGGACTTGAATTTCACGAGAATGCTCGAAATTGAAAATCAAATTTATGTTAAAACGTTTTAAAGAATAAAACAGCAGTTCAATCCCCATATATGCAGATACTTTCGACTACCTGTTCGCTTCAATAAGCTTTTCAAGCCGCAAAACGCGATGGTATAGGGCCGACTTTGACAACGGAGGATCGGCCATCTCCCCCAGATCGCGCAACGACAGATCGGGGTAGCGCTCGCGCAGATCGCAAAAGACCGCCAAGGCCTCCGGAAGCGTATCGCGTAGGCCCCGCTGCTCGAGCTCATCGATTAACGCAAGCTGATGCTGGGCGGCACCGGCGCTTCTGGTCTGATTGGCCAGCTCGGCATTCACGCGGCGGTTCACGTCGTTTTTGACTAGCTTGACCGCGCGCGCTTCCTCAATCTCGGCAACGCTGCGCTTGGCGCCGATCAGCTTCAGGAGCTGCTCAATCTCCTCGGCGCTCTTAATGTAGACAGCAAAGGATCCGCGCCGTGCGTTAACGCGCGCATGGACACCAATCTGCTCCAGCAGGTCGCAAAGCCCCTTGGCGTACTGCTCACCCTGGACCGCAATCTCCAAATGAAAGTCGCCACGAGGATCGGCAACAAAGCCCCCGGCAATGAGCGCGCCGCGGATGTAGGCAAGCCTGCAGCAGGGACGGGCGACGATATGCCGGGGCACACCGGCGACAAGCCCTCCCCTACGATCGAGGATGCCCAACAGCACCAGAGCCTTGTCCAGGTCGGGCTGATCGGGCAGGGTGATGAGATAGTTGCGGACCTTATGCAAAACCGATTTACGGACGGTGAACTCCGTCTTGAGCTTAAGGATGCGATGCGTCAGCGTGATCATCGTGCGCGCGACGGCACCCGTCTCGGTCGCGACCGTCAAACGATACCGCCCGGAGCCGGCCAGCGAGAGTGTGCCGCTCACGCGCGTCAGGGCGGCAAGCGTCGACAGATCGCAATATTCACATTCGGGTTCGCAGCGCGCGAGCTCGTCGCGCACCTCGGCGGTAAACGACATGCAGGCCTATGCTTTCGTGTTGGCGCGCGACAGGTCGCGATGGGAAATGCTCACGTGATACTGGGCGCCTTCCAAATAGCGGGCCGTGGCCTCGGCGATAGCAACGCTGCGGTGCTGGCCGCCCGTGCACCCGATGGCGATGGAAAGCTGCGGCTTGCCCTCCGCGATATAGCCGGGCATGACCGTATCGAGCAGCTGCGTCCAGGCCTTCCAGAACTCCTGAGTCTTGGGGTGGTCCAGGACAAAGTCGGAGACCTTCTTATCGAGACCGGTCATGGTGCGCATCTCGGGATCGTAGAACGGATTGGGCAGGAAGCGAACGTCGATCATAATGTCCGCCTCGACGGGCATACCGTGCTTAAAGCCAAACGAGAACACATGAACGTCCATGAGCTGCTGGTCGGAAAGCTCGGAAAAAGCCATGCGCAGCTTGTTGCGCAGCGCAGAGGTGCGCAGGCGGCTCGTGTCGATGATCATGTCGGCTCGGTCACGCACGCCCTGCAGCTGCAGGCGCTCACGCTGAATCGCGTCGGCCGTGGTCTCCCCCGGTTTGGCAATGGGATGGCGGCGGCGGTTTTCGCTATAGCGACGGATCAGCACCTCGTCAGAGGCCTCGAGAAACACGATGTCACAGCTCATCTCGCGCTCCTCGAGCGCGGCGACGGCATCGAGCAGTTCATCGAACAGACCCTGGCTACGCAGGTCGCAGGTGACGGCGAGATGCCTGCCCACGCCCGTATTGATGCCGACGAGTTCGGCAAGCTGGGCGATCAGACGCGGAGGCAAGTTGTCGATGCAAAAGTAGCCCATGTCCTCGAACACATGCATGGCCTGCGTTCGGCCCGATCCGGACATTCCGGTGATGATGACGATATCGGGAATGCGCTCCGAGCGCTCCGCCGCATCCATGGCATCTCCCTTTTGCATGTGCTGCCTCCTAAAAACAAGCGCGGGACCCAGCAACCCGGATCCCGCGCGGTCAATTGCCTTTATTGAGTATACCGCCCCGAGTGGATACGAAGTCCGTCTTACGCCTCAAGCGCGGCTTTGAACCAACTCGTAATACTCGTGGGGTGTGTAATGGCAGTGCCCACGACAACCGCCCAAGCACCCGCATCGATTGCGGCGCGAGCCTCCTCGGGCGTGTGCACGCGTCCCTCGCAGATGATGGGAAGGCCGGGGAACTCCTCGGTCGCCTGACGCAGGAGCGGCAGGTCGGGACCATCGGCCATGGTGCAGTCGATAGCGGCAACACCATGGGAAAGCGTGGTTGATACCAGGTCAAAGCCCATGTCGACCGCACGGCGAATATCCTCGATGGTGGCGCAGTCGGCCATCAGGAGCACGCCTTCTTCGTGCAGAGGGCGGAAGGTATCCTCGACGGTCTTGCCATCGGGGCGCGGACGATCGGTGGCATCGATTGCCACGATGTCGGCACCGGCGGCAACGCAGGCACGAGCATGGCGCAGCGTCGGCGTGATGTAGACGCCCTCGTGCCCATCCTTCCACAGGCCAATGACGGGGACCTCGCAGCGGCCCTTAATGGCGGCGATGTCGGCAAGACCCTGGCAGCGGATGGCGGCGGCACCGCCGAGCTCGCAGGCGCGAGACATCTGAGCCATGGTCTCGGGCGTACGAAGCGGCTCGCCCATATAGGCTTGAACGCTTACGACGAGCTTGCCCTTCAGAGACTGGATCAAAGGATCAACGGCCATTTCGATCTCAACCTTTCTCAAAACGGCCTTCTGAGGCACCGCACCTTGACGTTCAAACCGTCGCTCGCGTACCAAAGTACGCTTCGCTCCTCTTTCACGTCAATCTGCGGCACCTCAGAAGGCTCACTTGGTAGACACAATTACTGTAATGATGCAAGAAGATGCTCGGCGGCACCGATGAGCGGCGCGTCGCCCTCGAGAGAGCCGATGAGAATCGGCGTGTCCTGAAGCGGGTCGAGCGCCTGGCTGGCATAGCCCTCGTGCACCGAATCCTTCCACGTCTGCGAGCGCCAATCAGGACCCTGGTGAATCACACCGCCCGAAAGCACGATGACCTCGGGGTCCAGGATATTGGCAAGCGAGCCCAGGCTTGCACCCAGTGCAAAGCCGGCGTCATGGATGACCTCGGTCGCCTTTTCATCGCCAGCACGGCACAGGTCGTTCACGTCGCGGCCTACCGAAGGACGGCTGGGATCGACTCGACCGAAGCGCTCGTCGTACATACGGCCAATCGAGGTACCCGAAGCCACCGACTCAAGATGGCCAGAGCGACCGCAAGCGCAGGGAATGCCAGCAGCGGCCGAGCACTCGATGTGACCCATGTGGCCGGCGGCGCCATGGAAGCCTTGCATCACGCGACCGTTCTCGACATACGCGCCACCGATGCCCGTGCCAATACCCAGGCACAGCACGGAGAACTTACCCTTGCCGACGCCCCAGTGGGCCTCGCCCAGGGCGTGGGCCTGCACGTCGCCCACGACGGCAACAGGAAGACCAAGGTCCTCGCGCAGGCGCGGCCCCAACTGAACGCCGGACCAGCCGGGCATGATCTCGTTGGCATAGGCGATAGCGCCCGTCTTGGGGTCGACGACACCGGCGGCGCCGATGCCGACGCCAAGGACCTCGACATCGGGATTCGCCTCGATGGCGGCTTTAATAGACGCCTCGATACGCTGGAAGACCGCCTCGCCGCCCTCCTGGGCCTCGGTGGGAACTTCGGCCTCGAAAACGGGATGGGGCACACTGCCGTCAGCCGGATACTCCATGATGGCAGTCGCGATCTTAGTTCCGCCGATATCGACAGAGCAAACGTACTTGTTCTCCATGTCGCTCTCCTTAGGAGACAAAACAACTACAGGAAATGCGGTCAGAATTAACCCCGCCGCACGGTAAAGGTTTCCCAGGTGCCCGAGATTGGGGTGAAAGCGGTCGGGCGTTGACCTAATGGGTCACGCCCGACCGCTTGAGCCACAAGATCGGGTGCCTGGGGAAGCTTTACAGGAGGCCGTTGTCGACGAGGACCTTACGAATGGCCTCGACGTTCTCGCCGGTCATGGCCTTCACCGGGCGCGGCATGGTCGGGCTATCGAAGATGCCCATGAGGTTCATAGCGGTCTTGAAGGCGCCGACGCCGCCGGCATAGCCCTGAACACCCGAGGTGACATCCCAGATGTGGGAAATCTCGTTGAGGCGGTCCTGCTCGGCCTTGACGGTAGCCCAGTCGCCGGCCTGAGCGGCCTTCCACTGACGCACGTAGCCCTCGGGTTCAACGTTGGCAAGACCCGGAACGGAGCCATCGGCGCCGCCGAGGTAAGCACCGTCGACGACGACCTCGTGACCGGTGAGAATGCTCATCGGGTGGCCGTTCTTCTCGTTCTCCTGAACGAGGTAGCGGAACGAGACGTCGTCACCCGAGGAGTCCTTAACGCCAGCCAGGACGCCCTCGGCGCCGAGCTTGGCAAGAAGCTTCCAGGGAAGCTTGGTGTGGACGCACACAGGGATGTCGTAGGCGAAGATGGGCAGGTCGAGCTCCTCGTGAAGGATGCGGAAGTGCTCCTCGACCTCGGTCATGCCCTGCAGGGCATAGAACGGGCAGGTGGCGACAAGCGCATCGGCGCCCAGCTCCTGGGCGACCTTGCCATGCTCGATCATGCGCTCGGTCTCGGTATCGATGATACCGACCAGGACGGGCACGCGGTGGTCGACGATACGGACGGCCTCGGCAATGATCTGGCGACGGCGCTCGTCGGTGGAGAAGACGACCTCGCCCGAGGAGCCCAGGAAGAACAGGCCATCGACGCCGGCATCGATCATGCGGTTAATGCTGCGCTCAAAGGAGGCAACGTCGAGCTGGTGATCTTCGGTATCGGGAACAACGACGGGAGGGATAACGCCGGTGAATTTCTGAGTTGCCACAAGAATCTCCTTAGCTGTCTGGCGGGCAGCCCTGTGCCGCCCACTCTTGTTGGCAGTGTCCAGGCCGCCTAGGCCAAAGAACACGGGTAGAACGTTTGGTTAAAGAAGTCGACGACTTCGTTTTCGAACGCGTTGATGCGCTCGTGAGCGTATTTGGCATAGATGATATGCCTCCGGTCGCACTCAAGACCGTTGAATACGGCAAACTGCCCCTTGGGATCACTTACGGAATCCATGAGCGATGTGCCCATGAGCACCGAGCCGCGTACCCGAGACGACAGTGCCTCAAGGCCGCCGGGGAGCGGGTTGGCGATTGCCGTGCAGGAAAGACCCTGCCCGTCCAGAGCAGAAACCGCCAGCGCGATGCCGCCGCCAAGACCCTCGCCCCACGCAAAGATGTGGTCCGGGTCGATGCCATCGAGCTCGCGCGCGACCTTCGCCATCGCGCAACCCCAGTGGACGCGCTCGACAAAAGCGGGCGAGGCAATCCCCCGCTGTAGGTCACCTGTGCCAACGACATCGTCATCCAAAGCGAGGACGGCATACCCCATGGCGGCAAATCTCGTCATGTGATGCCATCCGCGTACGGGCCGGTCAATGTCGTGGAACATCAGGCACAGCGGCACGAACTCGGATACCCGGGCGCGGCCGACGGGCTCAATCAAACGAGCGTGGACCACATCCGCACCGAGCTCAAAGGAAACCTCCGAGTAACGGGCACAAGGATTGCCAAAGTCAATCGCCGTAATGGTCAGGCCTTGCATCTCAAGGTTTGAAGCGCATGTCTCCAAATCAGAAACATCTGCCTGGACATCACCGCGCCAGTCCCGATATTCGGCGAGCCTTGACGAAACCGTTCCGGAAATCTCCACAAGCCCGGGGATAATCAGCTCGTCGACATTGCTCTCGCACTTAGACATGAGCCTCCCCTCCCTCGCAGAAAAACGGAATGATCATGTCATCAAAGTCCTGAATCTCTTCGTGGCCGAAGCCCTCAAAGAACTCATGGCGCTTTTCGCAGGACAGGTTGTTGTACACCGCGAACTGCGTCGCCGGCGGACAGACGATGTCGGCCGTGCCCGTGCCAAACAGCACGGGGCACGTAACCATGGGGGCAAAGTTCTTGGAGTCGAAATATGCCAGCTTGGCATAGGCCTCCTCGATACGAGTCGAGTCCTCGTCAAACCAACGCGACCAATAACGCAGCCCCTCGTAGGCAATATCGTCGGCATCCAGATCCCAGACCAGACGGAAGTCCGACAAGAAGGGATAGAGGATGGCGGCACGATTGACAAGCTCGCTGTTGAGCGCGCATGTCGCAATGCCCAACCCGCCGCCTTGCGACGCGCCGTTCACGAACACGCGGGCAAGATCGATACGCTCGAGCTCGCGAACGATACGGCACAGGATGCGAATGTCCTGGTGCAGGCGGACGTAATAGAGGTTGGCCGGATCGCCGTCGATGCCGGCGACGATATGACCCGCAACCGTCGTGCCTTCGAATCCGCCAATGTCCTCGGAGGGGCCTCCCTGACCGGGACAGTCGAGGGCGATGAGCGCCATGCCCATGCCCGCAAACGACGCCTGCTCAAACCAGCTACGGCTGGCACCGGGATATCCGTGGAACTGAAGTACCAACGGCACGGGCTCGTCCGAGACCGGCTTGAGGTACTTGGCATGCAGGCGAGCACCACACATGCCGGTATACCAGAGGTCGAAAAACTGACAGGTCGCGGAATCGGCAAGCGGAGCCGTCTCGATCGCATAGTCAAGCTCGACGGCATCGGCCTCGGCCATACGATCCTTCCAAAAGAGTTCGAAATCCGATGGACGGGGCATAGCGCCCCGATACGCACCGAATTGCTGTTGTAGCTCCTGAGCGCTTGGCATGGCTCGTGAACCAAACCTTTCGAAATCGCAACGGAGGTGCGCCCGGCAAGGAAGCCGGGCGCACGGGAGGGAAAGCGAGGCTACTCGCCGAGCTTGGGATGCAGCAGCGACGGCGCGGCGCCGAGCAGCATCTTGGTGTAGGGGTCCTGCGGGTGCTGGAAGACCTGCTTGGCCTCACCCTGCTCGACGATCTTGCCGCCATTCATGACGACGATGTCGTCAGAAATATAGCGGACCGTCTGGATGTCATGGCTGATGAACACCATGGCCAGGCCGAGTTCCTTCTTAAGGTCGGTCAACAGGTTGAGGATCTGTGCGCGGACCGAAACGTCCAGAGCCGAGGTGGGCTCGTCGGCGATGATAGCGTCGGGGTTCAGCGACAGGGCGCGGGCGATTGCGACGCGCTGGCGCTGGCCGCCGGAAAGCTGGCCGGGAAGAACCTCGGCGGCAGAGCTGGGAAGGCCGGTGAGTTCCAAGAGCTCCTTGACGCGCTTCTCCTGCTCGGCCTCGGTACCCAAGTTGTGGACGCGCATGGGGTCGAGCAGCTGCTCGCGAACGACCATGCGAGGGTTGAGCGCCGTGGCCGGGTTCTGGAACACGACCGAGATGACGCGGCCCATGTGACGACGGTCTTCGGCGGTGCGCTTGGTGACGTCCTTGCCCTTAAAGTAGACCTTGCCGCTCGTAGGAGCCTGCAGGCCGCACATGACGTTTGCGGTGGTGGACTTACCGCAACCGGACTCGCCGACGATGCCAATCGTCTGACCGGGCATGAGCTTAATCGTCACACCCTGGACAGCATGAACCAGGTTGGGGTGCAGAATCGAACCGGTACGGGTCCTAAAGGTGACGTGGACGTCATCAAGGAAGATGATCGGCTCGA
>CABQHR010000029.1 GCA_902463875.1 uncultured Collinsella sp. | reverse complement strand
TCGCCATCCCCGGCGACACCCCGGTCGAGACCATCGCCGGCATCATCGCCGACGAGATGGCCATCGGCGTCATCAACAACAAGACCACGGCCGTCCGCGTGATTCCCGCCATCGGCAAGGGCGTGGGTGACTGCGTCGAGTACGGCGGCCTGTTTGGCCGTGCGCCCATCATGCCGGTGAACCCCAACGCCGGCACCGTGCTTGCCCACCGCGGTGGTCGATTCCCGGCGCCGCTGAACTCGCTGAAGAACTAGCTGAGGGGGACTGGCGAGGAGCCCCGGGGAGGGCAAATATATAAGGTCGCCTGCTCGGACAGTCCTGGCTCGCACGGAGAGCACATTAAGTGCTCTCCGGCTCGTGCGGAACTCGCGATCGACCTTATATATTTGCCCTCCCCGGGGCTCCCGCACAACGGGCCCTCGGTTGGGGTCTATCCCGGTTGCAGTCGCTTCGCTTCTGCCCCACTTTGCTGGTATGGCGGTTTGGCGTTGGAACGGTTCTTTCTGATATATGCTGGTTGCGGCTCTTCTTTTGGGAGGAGTCGCTTTTTTGTTGCTAGGAGGTTGGCCCGTGGTTGATGGGGAGATTCGTTCTGATCTGCTTTCTGCGGATTGGAATGGCGAATGGATACGTCTGCAAGCTGATCGGCGGCGGGCTGATGATTCTTTTGAGTGGGATAAGCGGGCTCGGCATTTTCGGCCGCTTGAAACTGCTCCGTATGCCCGGGACTTTATGAAGCTGTTGGCGTTAAAGCCTGGTGAATCCGTGCTTGATATGGGGTGTGGGGCTGGGTCGATTGCTATTCCGCTTGCTCAGGCTGGGCATCCTGTGATTGCAGCCGACTTTTCCCCTGCTATGTTGGGCACGCTTGATGCTGGCATTGAGTACTATGGGCTCGAGGATCGCATTACGCCGCTTGAGCTTGCTTGGGATGATGACTGGGATTTGGTTGGACCGGTCGCGAAAGCGGTGGATGTTGCCTTTGCCAGTCGGTCGGTTACGACGACCAATCTAAAAGGTGCGCTTGCCAAGCTCGACCGTACGGCTCGTCGGCGTTGTGCTGTCACGATGGTCGCCAACTCCAGCCCACGCTATGACCTGCACCTAATGAACGCCATCGGTGCCTCGGTTACCTGCAGTAATGGCTTTGTGTACGCCTTCAACATCCTCATTCAGATGGGTGCCCTGCCGCAGGTTACGTACTTTGAATCGCCTCGTCGCGATACCTTCGATAGCCTTGAGGCGGGCGTGGCGGACTTCTCCCGCATGCTCGAGCACGGTAACGAGGATAAGATCGACCGTCTGCGCGTCTACGTCGCTCAGCATATGATTGAAAATCCCCATGCCGGCGAGCCAGGGTCCAAGGGCGTGCCGCAGGGGCGCTACATGCTCGACCACGTACGCAAGGTCCGTTGGGCGATTATTGCATGGGAGCCGGTCTCTTCGAGCCGTCCATAGACCGCTTTCGGCCGCCGTACACGTCCGCCTGCAACCCGCGTTGTTCTCCCGTTCGGCATCCGCATTCTTTTTGAACTGGGCAAACGCGCCCCACACCGCGCCGTTCCTGCGCTATCGTGGGACAGCTCACGTAGATTAAGGCCCCGTCGCGGGGCGCCCCATACATAGAAAGCGAGAACCCATGGCACTGACAGGAGCCCAGGTCAAGCAGCTTCGCAGCATGGCCCATCACCTCAACCCCGCCATCATCATCGGTAAGTCCGATGTCAACGAGGGCACCGTCGAGCAGACGGTCGCCTACCTGGAGAAGCACGAGCTCGTTAAGTGCTCCGTGCTCGATGGCTCCAGTCTTTCCGCCCGCGAGGCCGCCGAAGAGCTCGCTGAGCGCTGCCACGCCGAGGTCGTCCAGGTCATCGGCCGCAAGTTCTCGCTGTATCGCGAGTCCTCGCGCAAGGACATCGAGAAGATCAAGCTCGTCTAAGAGCCAATGATCCTGCGAGCCAACACATAGCAAGCTTTCGGGTGCCCAAGTACTTCGGGCGCCCGTTTTTTATCGCTCGACCAGCACGCGATTGAGCCGCCCCTCCACCAAGCGCTCGTATAGACGCCGCGTCTCGGGCTCGGGCACGCCATTGACCTGCTCCCTCAGATGGTGCATATGCCCGCTGTACAGCTCGACGATATCGCGCCGCCGCCCCGCCGCACTGTAGACGCGCATGGCGCAGCGCACCATATCCTCACGCGCCGTTTCCTGTCGAAGCCCCGACTCCGCCAGCCAAATCGCCGACTGCAGATCGTTTTCTTCTAGAGCGGCATTTGCTCCCTTAATCATGCAATCGATGTACTTTGACTGCATAATGCGTCGCATACGCAAAAAGTAGGTGGGGTTACAGCCATTGGGAACATACAGCGGTCCGGCATAAAGCTGCTCAATCTTAAGGCACAGCTCAACTAAATGGGGCCCGCGTGCGCCCGTGCGATTTCCCAAAACCTCGCGGCTTATCTGGTCAAACAGCCGTACATCGGTCTTGACGTAGTCGCCGTTGAGTCCGATGCATTCATTTTGGATGAGCACACACGACTTGCCATCCGGCGTCGGTCCCAAAGCCGACCGCAAGCGCGATATCGTCGAGTACAGGTTGTTGCGGGCGCTATTGAACTCGGCATGGGGCCACAGCTCCATGGCCAGCGTCTCACGATCGACGAGCGCATCCATGCCCAGCGCAAGCCGCTCGGCAAGTGTCGCCGCCTTCTTGCGGCGCCACATTTTGTCCGTGATGGGAAACCCGTCGCGCTCGGCGCGAAACGCGCCAAACATGCGAATCTCGATATGGTCAATGGTATCAACGGCTTCAACCTCGCCGGCCTGGAACAGGCGCTCGCCCTCCCCTTCCAAATCGTCGCGCAGCGAGTACCGCGACAGCTCGCGCACGGGAAGCTTCTTGCGAATCCTGGTCGCCGGCTCGCCCAGACAATGCATGGCAAGGCGCGCAAAGAGCCGATACGATGGCTCTAGAATCCCCGCGCGATTCATGGACATCCAGGCCGCAAGATCGCTGTCTCGGCCCGCACAGGCCAAATGCAGCGCCACCATCCAGGCCTCCGCTCCACCAACCTGCGTCTGGCTTATATCGAGCAACTCCGCTTCCTCGCGCACCGAAACCATCGAGGTGTTACGCAGATATGCCGCGCGCTCCAGCAGCAATGCGTTATCGCGCATGTACGCAATCGACTCCTCGGCAAGTTTGAGCACTTGGACCGCACGGAACTTTGCATTAACCGGCCGTCCCTCTGCCAGCGACTGCCAGCCTTCTAGCAACAGACCAAACAGCTGAATCTGGTTGTCGCGCATGCGCACGGCAAAACGATCGAGCTCGTTAAATGCCGCGTCGTCGGTTACCGGCAAGCCGGAAAGGAGCCGCCGTGCCGCCAACACCATGCGTACCCAGATAGCCATCGCCTTAAGCCCACGTACGTCGAGCGCCTCCCGCACCACCGTCATCTCGTCGTCGCGCTCGTCGGTTCCCGTAAACGACCCGTCAAAGAGCTCCACCAGCATGTTATCGGCCCGTATAACAATCCCCGCGATGTCGAGCTCACAGTCGTAGGCCTTGCTCGTTTTGAGCTGCTGTAGAACGCCGCCGTCATCTCCCCGTTCGGTCAGGCATCGCTTGACCTCGATATGCGCGGACAGCATGTCGAGTGCGGTGTGGGATGTCGCGATTTCCGGCACTGCCAGGTTCGTAGGAAGCCCAAGCCCGTTGTCCCCATAGCAAACAGCCGTCAGTGTCTGGGCCGCCCTCCATGAAACAGGGTCTATTTCACAGGCCGCCCGTTCGCCCCCGCGCTCGATGACCGATGCCATATAGCGAGCGAGCTTTGTATTGGACACGCTGACCGCTGCCAGATATACGCCAAGCGCCTCGGCAGGCGTTGGCTCTGGAGCCGGATCGTCGGCATCGATCGTGCCCAGCGCTGCTCGGCAGATATCGGCCCCGTGCCCCGTCAGAGCAAGATCGACCCCATACTGCCCAGCAAGTTCAAGGACCGCTCCACGGTTCAAAAAGGCGTCCGCCAGGCCCATCGCCGCATCGCATCTGCCCGCCTTAAGCAAAATCCGGGCTGCCCTCGGAACAAGTTCGGGGCGAACCTCGGCCACCAACTTACGCAAACGCAAGCGTCCGTTATCCTCCGTGCCCAGACACGTAAAACTCCGCTCGGCGGGGTCCAAGCCAAAGATCGGGTAGTCGCGTACAAAGTAGGACTGGTCGACCATCGACAGTCTCACCCCACAAGCCTCGAGTTCTGCGATATTGCCCTCGCCCATCAAAATCATGAGACATGCCACGCAAAACAGCGCATTATTGTCGAGCGAAGCCAGGTCGACAAGTGCCGCGCCATATACGTTGACAATCTCGTTTTCGAGCGGACCGGCTACGTCGCCTTGGCCATACAGACCCGTCTGCAATGCCGAGACGAGCTCGGGCACGCCCTGCGTGAGCTGATAAAAGTCGAGCGATGTGCTGATCGAAAACGCCGATGCCCACGCCGAATACTCATAGGCATGCACCTTGAGCATCTGCGCATTGATCTTAACCGAATCGCCCAGCCCATGAATCAGCTGACGATTTGAAGGACGGCAGGAGATAAAGACCCCTACCCCCATAGCGCGCAGGCCGCGAATCCTGTCGATGAGGTCTTCGATATCGTGCTGATCGAGGTTTGGCACATTATCAATCGCGATAAGGGAGTGCGGTTTGTCTTTGAGTTCTTCGGTAACCACCTCGAGCTGCATAAACACCTCGCGCCCAGTGGCGCGATCGGCCTCGATAATCCGCACGGGGCCTCGCGTCGGGTCGCATTTAACCTCATGGGTGTACTGCAGCAGCACCGAGGTCTTTCCAAACCCGTCGGGCGCATAGAGAACCACGATGCCGGCCTTTCGGCCCTTGGCGAGAAGCTCATTCATCAAGCGTTCGCGTCGCACCATATAGCCTCCGCCCAGCGGCATCAGCTCGAGGTCGTCTATACTGTCCAAATCGTTTACCATGCCCGCTCCTCAACTCGACCGTATGGACACTGTAACCGCAAGACCATACAAGCCGCGCTATGAATAGAGCGACCTTGCGTTTTAGGTTGTCTTTTGGTACGCAAGCGGCAAGTTTTTGCACAGCGAGGGCCGATTGTTATTAATCCCCCGACTAATCGGTCTTTAAGCAGGTAAATGAGCTTGTCAGCTTGTCCCATCCAAGCGGCAGTGTAACGCAAATGAACAAGGTTCAGCCATGTCATTCAACTCGCCTAGCACCCGCTACCGTCTACGACCTTTTAGTGGTATTTTTGCATAGAATCTGGTATGGAATGAATCAAGCTGTTTGACATCCGGCATTCGTCAAGCTTGCGGCAAGCTTTTGGTCAAGCGGGCGGAAAGGGATAGCAAAAAGGCCCCCGCAAAGCGGAGGCCTTAGGCAAAGCTATGTCGAGGTGCAGGATTCGCGCTACTCGCAGAGCGAAAGGGCGGCCTCGTCGGCAACGACAACGCAGTTGGTGTGCAGCTGCAGGATCGAAGCCGGGCACGCGGGCGTAACCGGACCGTAGCACATGTCATGCACGGCCTGAGCCTTGGCCTCGCCGTTGGCGACGACCAGGATCATGCGGGCATACATGATGGTCTGGGTGCCCATGGTGTAGGCCTGACGGGGCACGTCGTCGATGCTGTCGAACAGGCGGCTGTTGGCCTGAATGGTGCTCTCGGTGAGGTCGACGCAGTGCGTGCCCTTGGAGAAGTGGTCATCGGGCTCGTTGAAACCGATGTGGCCGTTGTTGCCAATGCCGAGCAGCTGCAGATCCGGGTAACCGGCGGCGGCGACGATCTTGTCGTACTCAGAGCAGGCAGCGGCGGCATCGGGGTTGGAACCGTCGGGCACATGCGTGTTGTTCAGGTCGATGTTGATGTGATCGAAGAAGTTCTCACGCATAAAGTAGTGATAGCTCTGGGGATCGTCGTGCGAAAGGCCGCGATACTCGTCCAGGTTGTAGGTGCTGACCTCGGCAAAGTCGACGTCGCCCTTCTCGTACCAAGCAGCGAGCTGCTTGTAGGCACCGATCGGGGTGGAGCCAGTGGCAAGGCCCAGCACACAGTCGGGCTTGAGGATAACCTGCGCCGAGATAATATTGGCGGCCTTGCGGCTCATATCCTCGTAGTCTTTAGCTTTAATGATCTTCATTACGCGTCCTTTCTCGTACAAGAGAGGCAAGGCTCCCCTTACAAGCACTTGCCCGCGGCCCGCGTCGGCCGCAACCAACGTGTGCGGCCACCAGGGCGAGGTCGCGTAATGTATGTGTCTCGTGTCTAGCCGCGTCGAGGCCCCTGCCCGTCCACGGTGACCCGAAGCCTTTTAGCTTCGGACAAACCCCATCTTGCCACGGAGGGCGTCCTCTTTCAAGGGCGCCCTCCGTAAACGTGTTTGAATTGTAGGCTAATGGCCACGTGCACTTGCTAGCGCTCGCGAGCAACGATGAGCTGGTCCATCTCTTCGACATGCACGCCAACGGAGCCCTTGATGCTCGAGAACTCAACGGAGTTGCACACCAAGATGGGAACCGTCACATCGTAGCCCTCGGCAGCAATTGCCTCGCGATCGAACTCGATGAGCACGTCGCCCTTATGGACGATGTCACCCACTTGCGCATGTACGGTAAAGTGCTTGCCCTCGAGCTGAACAGTGTCCAAACCAACGTGGATGAGCACGTCCAAGCCATCGACCGTGTTAAGCGCAACAGCGTGTCCCGTGGGAAAAATGGCCTCGACCTTGGCATCAGCCGGTGCAATCACACGCGTGCCGGTAGGCTGAATCGCCACGCCCTGGCCCAAAAGGCCGGTGGCAAATGTCTGGTCGTTTACCTCGGAAAGCGGAATGACGTCGCCCGAGATGGGAGCATCCAGCGTAAGGACTCGACCACGCATACCAAAAGACCTTAGGACTTTAGTGAACATGCTCCCCCTCGGACATACAAATCGACCAAAATAGCCTTAACAGTTTACCACTTGGCACTCGTTTTTGACCATTAGGGAAGTTCGCGCTTGACAACCTCGACGATGTCGTCGACAACGCGCTGGGTCAGCTCGTGCGTCTCGGCCTCGGCCATAACGCGGACCAGCGGCTCGGTACCGCTCGGACGCACCAGAATGCGGCCGCGGCCGTCAAGCTCCTTCTCGGCAGCAGCGACGGCATCCCAGATGGGCTGGCAATCATCCAGACCAGCCTTGTTGTCGGAATGCACGTTGACGAGCACCTGCGGGTACTTCTTCATGATGCCGGCAAGATCGGTGAGGGTACGACCGGTGCGCTTGAGCACGGCCAGCAGCTGCAGAGCCGTCACCAGACCGTCACCGGTGGTGTTGTGCTCCAGGAAGATGATGTGGCCGGACTGCTCGCCGCCGATGACGGCGCCATCCGCGAGCATACGCTCCAGAACGTAGCGATCGCCCACGGCGGTCTGAACCATCTCGAAGCCCTGCTCCTTCATAGCGATGGAGAAGCCCAAGTTGCACATGACGGTCGAGACGATCTCGGAGTTGGCGAGCTTGCCGCGGGCGGCGAGGTCAGAACCGCAGATAGCCAGGATGTAGTCACCGTCGATCTCATTGCCCTCGCTGTCCACGAACAGTACTCGGTCGGCGTCGCCGTCGTGGGCCAGGCCGATATCGGCGTGGGTGCGCAGCACGAGCTCGCGCAGGGGCTCAAGGTGAGTGGAGCCGCACTCGACATTGATGTCGGTGCCGCAGTAATCGGTGTTGATGGCATGGACCGTGGCACCCAGGCGCTGCAGCGCGGCAGGCGTGGTCTGGCAGGAAGCACCGTGACCGCAGTCGACGGCAACGACTAGGCCATCGAGCCTCAGGCCGTCGAGCGTATCGATGGCGTGGTCGACGTATGCCTTGCGAGCGTCCTTCATCTTGATGATGTGGCCCACGCCGGCACCGGTCGGCAGCGTGTCGGCAGCCATGGCTTCCTCGGACATGACCCAGGCGCTGATCTCTTCCTCGACCGCATCGGGAAGCTTCATGCCCTTGCGGCTAAAGAACTTGATGCCGTTGAACTCCGGCGGATTATGCGAAGCAGAGATGACGATGCCGCCGTCGAGCTCATTCTGGACGGTGAGCAGCGCCACGGCGGGCGTGGGGATGACGCCGCAGCAATGCGGACGGCCGCCCTCGGCCATAATGCCGGCGGTCAGAGCGCTCTCGAGCATGGTGCCCGAAAGACGCGTGTCGCGGCCGACGCAGATATCCGGACCAAGGAACTTGGTCGCCGCGCGGCCCAGGCGAAACGCGAGGTCGCACGAGAGGTCGGCATTGGCGACGCCACGGACGCCGTCGGTACCGAAGATGTTCTGGGGCATAGGATTGCTCCTTCCCTAGCAGGCGATATGCAACCGCCCGCCCTAGTCGAAAAAGAAAAGCGGGACCCGCCGAGGAATCGGCAGGCCCCGCTTGTACATTGTATCTCGAAAGGAGATAAAACCTTAGCGCTTGGAGAACTGGGGAGCGCGGCGGGCCTTCTTGAGGCCGTACTTCTTGCGCTCGACCACGCGAGCATCGCGCGTAAGGAAACCGGCCTTCTTGAGGTCAGCACGGTAGTCGCCAGCGTTCAGAAGAGCGCGGGCGATGCCCAGGCGCAGAGCGCCGGACTGACCGGAGATGCCGCCGCCATCGCACAGAGCGATAACGTCGAACTGACCGGCGGTGTCGGTCACCTTGAAGGGAGCAAGGGCGTTCTCAACGAGCTGATGACGGCCGAAATACTGCTCGGCGTCACGCTTGTTGATGGTCACCTTGCCGGTGCCGGGGACGAGACGGACGCGGGCGACGGCGTTCTTACGACGGCCGGTACCCTGGTAGACAACGGTGTTCTCAGCCATCTTTAAGCCTCCAGCTCAATCTTCGTGGGGTTCTGGGCAGCATGCGGATGCTCGGCACCAGCGTAGACCTTAAGCTTGGTCATCTGGGCACGGCCGAGGGTGGTCTTGGGCAGCATACCGCGAACGGCGCGCTCGATGACCTTCTCCGGGTGCTTCTCCATAGCCTGGCGGAAGCTCTCAGCCTTGAGGCCGCCGTTGTAGCCGCTGTGGCGATAATAGGTCTTCGTGTCGGCCTTGTTACCGGTAAGCTGGACCTTATCGGCGTTGATGACGACAACGAAGTCGCCGCAGTCGCTGTTGGGCGTGAACTGGGGCTTGTTCTTACCGCGCAGGATCATTGCGATCTGGGTGGCAAGACGGCCCAGGACAGCACCATCGGCGTCGACGAGAACCCAGTTGCGCTGGACCTCGCCCTGCTTGGCGTAGTGAGTCGATTTCGAAATCACTTAGACTCCTCCATGTACAGTACGTGTTGTTACAGAGATTCACGGGGCTCTGCAAGTAACCCGTCCATATTACCCCGCTCGCCGTACGAGTCAACAGGTATTTTGGCTCCGACCAGAGTTTCTGCACATGTCATCCACGAGCCGTGACGTTGCAGCGCTAGCGCTCAACAAACTCCTGGATCTCCGCGAGCAAACGCTTTGCCTCCTGGCGACCCTGAATATACAGATCGAGCAGCTTTGCTGGATCATGCTCGACATGGCCGACCTCGACCGGCTTTTGCGGAGCGATGACCAGCGCGCGGCCCTCGCGCTCATACTTCCACAGGTGCATGCGCTGGAGGTTATAGCGGTCGTGGCGCGTCTCGATAGCCTCGAGCAGGTAGGGGTAGTCGGCATAGCGGGCGCGCGCGGCAGGCATAAACTCGTAGGGCTTTTTCTCATACGAGCGGTCCTGGGTGACGATGACGACCGCACGGTCGAAGCCCGCCTCCTCGAGCACATGCTCGATAGGAACCGAATCGGCCACGCCGCCGTCGACGTATTTGTGCCCGTCAATCTCGACCGGCGGCGTCACCAGCGGCAACGAGGTCGAGGCGCGCACGGCGTCGAGGTCGAGCACGGCGCTTTTGACCGGCAGGTAGGCAGCGGTTCCAAACAGCATGTCCGTCGCGACGGCGTACATCTCGATAGGGCTGGCGTCGAACGTCTCGTTATCAAAAGGATCCAGGCGGTCCTGGACGTCGTTGAAGATAAAGTCGTAACCCACGATGGAACCCGTGGACGCAAACGACGCGGCGCCCATGTAGCGGCTGTCGTTGCAGAAGGTCAAATTGACTCGGTTGGTGCGACCAATCTGGTGCGACTTGTAGTTGACGCCGTTGAGCGCACCGGCCGAGACGCCGTACACCGCCGGAATTTCGACACCGGCCTCCATGAGGACATCGAGCACGCCGGCGGTAAACTGCCCACGAAAACTGCCACCCTCCAAGACGAGCGCGACCTTGCCGGCGTTCTTTGCCTTATCTTCTGCAGTCATATTGACCTCCTGCGATTGCGTTTTGCCTTTCTTCTACCCAGTTTTGGGATGGCGAGCGCGCAGGTTTTGGAGTTGAGGAGATGGAGCGGAAAGTACGACCCGGCTTGAGCGGCGATTCTGGCTTCGGCCGCCTGCCGGCGTCCTCGCCCGCTCGCTACAAACGCTTCGCGTTTGCTTAACGCTCGCGCCCTGCATAGAGTTCGATTCTCCGCGGGCTTGGGATTCCATTGATGCGGTGCATGGCCGGCTGAGATTCGATAAACATCGCATCGACACAGGGCTGGGACATTGCGCGGAGAATCCGCGTATTTGCTTCGCAAATACGCACCGGCTTCGGCCGCCTGCCGTCGTCCTCGCCCGCTCGCTACAAACGCTTACGCGTTTTCTTAACGCCCGCGCCCTGCACAGAGTTCGATTCTCCGCGATATCTATACGTAATAAAAAAGCAGGTAGGTGCGTTTACCTACCTGCTTGTAACTATTGGTGGAGGCGCGGAGAATCGAACTCCGGTCCACGAAAGCCCCCTGATTGGCATCTCCAAGCTCAGTCGCTGGTTTAGTCTCGGACGCTTTGCGCGCAGCGACACGCTCGCGGCGTCCTAACCGGTTCGGTCTTAGCCTGCGCCATACCGATTACGTGCGCAGGAGCATTCCCCTAAAATGACGTCGCGCCGGTGTCGGAGAAATCACCGGGTTGACGCGCCGCTATAAACTAAGCAGCGAGAGCCATAGGCTCAAAAGAAGAGTTGTTGTCAATTCAATTTGACGGTACCCCTGTTTAACGAGGCGAGGAGACCTCGGCTTGCTTCCTCTCTCAGAGCTATCGTGTCGAAACCAGTCGCCCCCGAATGTCGGGAAAGTCTGGATGGTATCGGGCCTGCAAACACCCGATAACCGTCGACTTTTCAAGGAACATACGGGGCGAGCCCCGCTTGTGGAGTGTTATCTTACCACGTTCTGAAAGCGGACAGCTGTTCTATGCACGAGCTGTGAAGACCCCAATGTGCGCCGCACTTCGCACTTTTGTTACCGATCGCGTCACGTATATTTTCGCCAAGCAAAATTGACCCGTCGAAAGGACCGTTATGGATACCAAGCAGCAACTCGTCAATGCCCTCGCAGGCCTGGGCTCAACCATTACCGAAGCTATGGATGTCATCGAAGGCTTTGTCCCCTGCGGACATCCCGCCCTCACGGTATCGAACGCACTCGTCGCGCTGGACGCTGACGATGATGCGGCTCTCGCCCAGCAGCTTGAGACCGTCGAGGGCTTTATCGACCACGTGAGTGAGAACCGCGGCGTGGCCGCCTACCACGGCATCGAGGTCGAGCTCGCGGGTCCCAAAGCCGATCTGCTCGCAGCAATCCGCGAGGTAGGCGCCCTTATGCAGACCGCAGGCGTCAAGAACACCCAGGTCAACGAGTGGGTCTACCGCAGCCTGGCAGCACTCGACAGCTCCGACGAAAAGGCAGCCGAGCAGCTCGCAGAAAGTCCCGCCATCAAGGCCGAGCTTTTGTAAATAGCAGACGCGGGCCCCTTGGCGCATCGTCGTCCAAGGGGCCCGCAAACAGTTCGCGTCAACCGATAACCGCGCTGCCGCGTTTGGCCAAAGCAAGAATCGGCATCATTTGGCGCGGGGTCTTTGCTGCAAGATCGGCATGTTCGAGCAGCTTGCGATCGTTGGTCACCAAGTAATCGACCTGCGCGCGTTTGCATGCGGCGAGTACCAAGTTGTCCTCGTAATCGCGATGGAGCGCTAAGTATTTGTCGGCCAGCCAAAGGTCCGACGCATCTGCACCCACGGCCGTGGCGTTTTCGGTCATGTTCCGAGCAAACGCCAACGCCGCATCGCAAATTGCACGGGCAGATGCCTCGTCGAGCGCTCCCCCACTGGCAAGAACGCTACGCTTGAGTTCGTGTTGGACAACGTACAGTACGTCCTTGGCGATATGCACCGGGAAGAACAGCAACGCCCCCGTCTCCGTTGCCTGCCCAATAAACGCACGCGCGGCAAGCGACTCGGCATGGTCGACGCAAAACGAATCAACCCATACGTCGGCGTCTACCATGATCTTGAGAGGCGCCCCACTCACTGGATCATCCCCTTTTGGCGATAGTGCTCGTCCATGGTTTCGGTATAGATTGCGTCCCAACCGCGATCGTCGGATACGGGCGACGTAGCGATGCCCAGGTCCGCGTAAAGCTGATCCGCCGCCGCCCATGATGCGGCGAACGGAGTGTCGGGCGCGACGGTCTGTTGCCGGTCGTCGACGGCCGCAAGCACTTCCTCGCACTGACCGCCGCCCTGCGCGACCTTGGCCACCACCTTTTTGATGAGCTCGGGCAGTGACCCGCCCGAAAGCCGCAACGCTTCCTCCGCATGGTCCTTGACCTGGCGATCCACGCGAACGTTCACCTGCGCCATGCCGCTAACAGCACCCACGTTGACCCGCTCCCTTCAATTGCTAGCCCTGCTAGCATCACTATATAAAGAAGCTAGCAAATGGTCAAATGCAAAAGGCCTGCGCCCGGACGACACCGATGCCGTCTGGGCGCAGGCCAGATAACGTGGGTGAACACGTCTGTTAACGCAGATATGCCTTGGCGTTGCCCAGGCTGTAGGCGATCGTTGAGCCGTTGTGCAGCAGTGACGACGTCTGCGGAGTGATCATGCCGGTAATGCCCAGCGCCAGGAGCGCCGAGTTGGTGAGCATCACCTTGGAATACGAACTCGTCAGACGATCGATAAGCCCCTGACTCATACGGCGCAGGCGCACGATCGCGGCAAGATCCGTATCGGTCAGGATGATGTCGGCAACCTCCTTGGCGATGTCGCTTCCGCCACCCATCGCCAAGCCCACGTCGGCCAAAC
>CABQHR010000028.1 GCA_902463875.1 uncultured Collinsella sp. | reverse complement strand
GGTCGATCTTGAGCGCGCCGACCTCGGCTCCCGCGGCGCGCTCGGGGTCCTCGGAGACGTGCGCGTTCACGGTGCCGGTGATGTGGGCGTTCTTGCCCAGGATGAGCTTATCGGCCCAAACCTCGACATCGCCCTCGACGGTGCCATCAATGGTCACCGTGTCGCCTGCAAGCGCTGCCGACTTGGTAGAGCCGCGCAGGGCAACCGTCTCGCCCACCGCGTAAAGACAGTTGGCAGAGCTGTCGGTGTTGAGCACAACGTGCTGACCGACCACCGTGACGCTGCCATCAACCGTGGTCTTGGCGATATCGATAGTGCGTGCCGCCAGACGGACGGCACCGCCCACCGTGCAGTCGCGGATTGAGAGGGTATCGCCCGCGGCGATGATATCGCGGTCGATGGAGGTATCGTCCAGGTTGAGGCTCTGACCTGCCCAGTACAGGTCACCTTCGACGCCGGACGGAGCGGCGTCATTGTCGGTCGCAAGTACGTTGCCTGCGGTGTCCGTGCCGGCAAGAGCCGTAGCGGGAAGTGCGGTGAGCGCCAGAGCGATGAGCGCGAATAGGATGGTGATGCGGCCCCACGCTTTACGGCGTTGGGTCGACGGGAATTGATTGTGGGGCATAGTGAATCCTTCGTCAGATGCTCGATATGCACCTAACAGGGTACCCAACGCGTGGGCGCTCTAAAAGCACCTCTCGGTTGCATTTCGAAGGATGAGCCCGCGCCACCTACTTTTTACGGTGCAAAAAGCGCGCGATGTCTTCCTCGGTGGGACTTTTGATGTCAAAGCGCAGCGATAGCCAGCGCAGCCCCATGGTCACAACGACGCATACGACCAGCGCGGCGACATTGCTCATAAGACCGCTCATGACAAGGCATACATAGCTTGTCGATCCGGCGATGGCGGCGATGGCATAAAAGTTAGTGCGTTGGAAAATGCCCGGAACCACGCCCATAAAGCCGTCGCGCAACATGCCGCCGCCCACAGCGGTGAAAAAGCCCATCATGATGCACACCGCCGGCGCAAAGCCGTAGACCAGCGCCTTGTCTGCTCCAGTGGCGGCGTAGATACCGACCGATATGATGTCGAGCAGGGGAATGAGTTTTTCGGGCTTGTCGACGATTGCCGGGAAAATATAGATGATGGCTGCCGTGGCAATGGAAAGCGGGAGTGCCATCGGCTGGTTGAGGATGTAGACGTTGCCCACCTGCAGCGTCATGTCGCGTAAAAGACCGCCGCCCAGGCCACAGACCACGGCAAGCGCGACCGCGCCCACCAGGTCGAGCTTGTGCTCGCGTGCGACCAACACGCCTGAGATCGATGCAGCGACAACAGCGAACATCTCGAGCCAAAATGGGATAGCGACCATGGCATCCGTGGCGTGTGAGGTAACGGTCATAGCGGCGACGACGGGCAAGATGGGGTCCTTTTGGTTGCGGGTTTAGACAATGCCCGTACATAGTACATGGTTGGCGGGCGTGGTGACCCTATTGCTCGGTAAACGGTCGGGACTGGGAACGGTCATGGGTACCAAACATGTACATCAGCCTTCAAAGATGCCGAAAAATGTCGTTTTTGGAGGGTGATGTACATGTTTGAGATTCAAGGTGAAATCGAAAGCAATGGGGGCGTGGCCGAAGAGGAGGGATGTCCAAATTTTGAGCGGAGCTCAAAATTTATTCGGTCGGCTTGCGCCGACCGCACTGCGCTAAAAACGCGCCACTGGCTCGTTTTCTTTACGCTCCGCGCCCTGCGGGTTCGAATCCCTCCTCCTGCGCCGTATTTGCTTGAAAGGGAGTCAAAACAAAAAAAGCTCCCATTGCTGGGAGCTTTCTCAACCAAAATGGCGGAGGAGGAGGGATTCGAACCCTCGTGACCTTATACAGGCCAAACGGTTTTCGAGACCGCCGCATTCAACCACTCTGCCACCCCTCCGCGTGGGGTAAAAACAAAGCAGGCTCGAAGGCCTGCTTTGGAATTAACTGGCGGAGAGTCAGGGATTTGAACCCTGGAGACGCTTTTGACGCCTACACGATTTCCAATCGTGCTCCTTCGGCCACTCGGACAACTCTCCGTTAAATGCGAAAGTCAGTATACACGAGGAATCGCAAAGTGCAAACAGAAAAGTTGGCATTTTTTAAAACGCTTGGCCGTGCTTGGCGCTGCAGTGGGGCTTGAGGTGCCAAAAAACGGCTTCCGACCAGCGTGGTTGATCAACTCAATTGTTCAAAAAAGGGTATTCATAAGCGACTCGGCAATGAATTTAAAAATCTTTGGGTGGTGCTGTGGGCCACTGGTATGCATTTTGCGACCACAGCCTTGTGCCCGTTGACCTGCGGCTTGGCTCTGCTTGTCCCCACGGCACCGTATCTTGTCAACAGATCCGTCAAGCTTTTGGTCAGTATTTGGTTGGAATGCGCATGAAACGTCGTGTGAGTATGGGCATATGTGGAGGTCATGAGGTTGTAGCTGCATATTCTTGCAGCCTGGGAGGTTGAAAGATATTATTACCAAGTCTTTTCCTGCTTCAGGCGCACCTTCACGACCTGAAGCCACATTTGCCCAGAGGAGGTGACAATATGAAGGCTTATGAACTGCTGTTCTTTGTTGACCCGTCGCTCGACCCCGAGACTCGTCTCGCTGTTATGAAGCGTATCGATACCACGATCGCTGAGGGCGCTGGCAAGGTCGACTCCGTTGACGAGTGGGGCAAGCGCAAGCTCGCCTACGAGATCAACGACCTCACCGATGGTGACTACACCCTCATCAACTTCCACGCAGATCCTACCCAGATCGCCGAGCTTGATCGCGTCCTGCGCATCACCGACGCTGTGGTCCGCCACATGATCGTCCGTCGCGACGACCAGGAGTAAGACTGTCGTTTTGGACTGGGCTTGTGCCCCAAGAGGAAGTAGTGAGTTATGAGCATCAATCGAGTGAACATCACCGGTAACCTCACCCGCGATCCCGAGTTGCGCGCCACCGCCGGCGGAACCCAGGTTCTGTCCTTTGGCGTCGCCGTGAACGATCGTCGCCGCAACGCGCAGACTGGCGAGTGGGAGGACTATCCCAACTTTGTCGACTGCACTATGTTCGGCACCCGCGCCGAGGCCGTGAGCCGTTTCCTGGCAAAGGGAAACAAGGTCGCGATCGAGGGCAAGCTGCGCTACAGCTCTTGGGAGCGCGACGGCCAGCGCCGGAGCAAGCTTGAGGTCATCGTCGATGAGATCGAGTTTATGAGCTCCCGTGGTGGCCAGGGTGGCTACGATCAGGGCGGTTACGCCCCCGCAGCTCCCGCGCCCGCAGCACGTCCTGCCGCACCGGTGGCTACGCCGCCCGCGGTCGACGTCTACGATGAGGACATCCCGTTCTAAGGGTTGTTCACCTATTTTTGAGTGAGAGGCGGCTTCGGTTCGCCGAAGTTGCCAAATGAAAGGTATTTTGACATGGCTAATGATTTTTCTGCACGTCAGCCGCGTCGTAAGTACTGCCAGTTCTGCAAGGAGAACACTGAGTTCATCGACTATAAGGACACTCAGCTTCTCCGTAAGTACATGACCGACCGTGGCAAGATCAAGCCCCGTCGCGTCACTGGCGCTTGCACGCAGCATCAGCATGACATCGCCAACGCCATCAAGCGCGCCCGCGAGATGGCTCTCCTGCCGTACACCGTCCCCGTGGTTTCCTCTCGTGGCAACCGCGACCGCGGCTAAGAAGGGAGACGCATCATGAAGGTTATTCTTCTCGATGAGATCAAGGGCAAGGGCGGCGAGGGTGACGTCGTAGAGGTCGCTCAGGGTTACGCTGAGAACTTCCTGTTCCCCAAGAAGCTCGCTGTTGCCGCCACCAAGGGCAACCTCAAGCAGCTTGACGAGCGTCGCAACAACATCGCCAAGCGCGAGGCCGTCCGTCTGGCTACCGCCAATGAGACCAAGGCTGCCTTCGAGGGCAAGACGGTCACCGTTGACGTCAAGGTCGGCGACGAGGGCATCCTCTTTGGCTCCGTTACCGCCGCTATGATCGCTGACGCCATCAAGGCTCAGCTCGGTATGGACATCGACCGCAAGCGCGTCGAGCTCGGCAAGCCCATTAAGGTTGCCGGTGCCCACACCGTTGCCATCTCGCTGTACCGCGAGATCAAGGCCGAGGTTGTCGTTCTCGTCGGCGTTACCGCCGAGGAGCTCGCTGCCGAGGCTGAGGTCGAGGAGGCCGCTGAGGTCGCCGAGGCCGAGACCGCCGAGGTCGAGACTGAGGCTGCTGCCGAGTAGCATTTGCTGCAACGCAACAATCTTGTTCTAAGAAGGGCGCTCTGGGAAACCAGGGCGCCCTTTTGTTTTTTGCGCTGAGTGAGTGTCATGGTGAACGTTGCGTCGAAGTCCTATATACAGGACCGTTCATCCGTTTGGTTCGGTGATGATTGCCGGCGCGCGGCGCGTTTTGGGACCGTGGCTGATACTATGGATGCTCGCAAGCGATATGAATGAGGATGCTCATGGCATATGACGATAGGGAGACCGGGCTGACGGTTGAGGACCGCGGCTCAAAGTTGGGTCTTCCCCAAAACCAAGATGCAGAGGCCAATGTACTGGCCGCTATGCTGCTATCGCCCGAGGTGGTCGAAGAAGCCCAGGTCGAGCTGCAGGCCGATGACTTCTACCGGCCCATTCATAAGACCATCTATACCGCGATGGTCGATATGTACAACAGCCGCATTCCCATCGACTCCATCTCGCTGATCGATTACCTACGAAGCGTCAACAAGCTCGATGCCGTGGGCGGCGAAGCGTATATTTTGGAGTTGATGGGTCAGACCCTGTCGCTCGTCAACTGGCAGCACCATGCCGCCATCGTTCGCCGCGATTCGATGCTGCGTGAGCTGATCGGCGCCACCAACGAGATCAACGCGCTGGCATATAACGCCCCCACCGATACCAAAGAGGTCGTGGAGCTGGCCGAGAGCAAGTTGCTCAAGGTCACGGCGCGCGAGGTCAAGTCGAGCTACAAGACGCTGACCGAGTTTATGGTCGAGGCCTATAACGAGGCCGAGGAAGTGTGCCAGGCAGGCGGCCAGGCTGCGGGCGTGCCCACGGGCTTCCCGTCACTCGACCGCATGCTTATGGGTTTTCGCGAGGGCCAGCTCATCATTATCGGCGCCCGTCCTGCTGTAGGTAAGACGTCGTTCGCCCTGAACCTGGCGCTCAACGCCGCCGCCGCCGGTTATACCGTCGGCTTCTTCTCTCTGGAGATGTCGGGCAAGGAAATTGCCCAGCGTCTGATTTGCGCCTACGCCATGATTTCGATCAGTGACTTCCGCATGGGCCGCATTAGCCCCGAGCAGTGGGCCAATATCAACGAGGCCACGCAGACCTTGTCCAAGCTCGATATTCTGATTGACGATACGCCCGGCACCACAGTGACCGAGATTCGCGCCAAGAGCCGCCGCATGCTCCACAACAAGGAGAAGGCCATCATCATCCTGGACTACCTGCAGCTGGTGAGTCCTCCGCCGGGACGCCGCTCCGAGAGCCGTACCGTCGAGGTCTCCGAGATGTCGCGTGGTCTGAAGATCATGGCCAAGGAGCTCAAGATCCCGCTCATCGCGCTGTCGCAGCTCTCGCGTCAGGTCGAATCCCGTACCGGCAAGCGCCCGCAGCTTTCCGACCTTCGTGAATCGGGCTCCATCGAGCAGGACGCCGATATCGTTATGTTCTTGGACCGCTCCGCCGACGAGGCCGAAGCCTCGCGCGACGATCGACCCGACGAGGGCGTTACGCGTATCGTCGTGGCCAAGAACCGTTCGGGCCCGATCGGCGACGTCGACCTGATGTTCCTGCCGGCATCCACCAAGTTCTATGAGCTTGATGGGGCACATGCCGAGGAGTAGGACAGGCGCCCGTTGCACGGGTATACTGGGAATGTTTTGTGCTTCTGCGTGCCGGCGTGGCGCGTAGACAGTCCATGAATGTGAGGAGTAAACATGCCGTCAACCGTTTTGGTCGGTGCCCAGTGGGGCGATGAGGGCAAGGGTAAGATTTGCGACCTGGTCGCCGGCGACTTCGATGCCGTCGTGCGCTACTCGGGCGGCAACAACGCCGGCCACACCATCGTCGTCAACGGCAAGAAGTACGGCCTGCACCAGGTGCCCTCCGGCATCATGTATTCCGACCACGTGTCGGTGATCGGTAACGGCTGCGTCGTCAACCCCAAGGTTGTCCTTGAGGAGATCGACATGTTCGAGGCCGACGGCATCACCACCAAGAACCTCAAGATCAGCGGCAACGCGCATGTCATCATGCCGTACCACATCGATCTGGATGGCGCCTTTGAGCAGAAGCTCGGCAAGAAGAACATCGGTACCACCAAGCGCGGTATCGGTCCGTGCTATCAGGACAAGATGGCCCGCATCGGCCTGCGCATGCAGGACATGCTGGACGAGGCACTGTTCCGCGACAAGCTGGAGACCGCTCTTGCCCGCGTGAACCCCGAGCTCGAGCTCATCTACAACCTGCCCACCTACACCGTGGACCAGATTTGCGACGAGTACCTGCCCATGGCCGAGCGCCTGCGCCCCTACATCACCGAGACGAGCCTGCTGCTCAACAACATGATCGATGAGGGCAAGGACCTGCTGTTTGAGGGCGCCCAGGCGACGCTGCTCGACATCGATCACGGCACCTATCCGTACGTGACGTCTTCCAACTGCACCGCCGGCGGCGCCATCACCGGCTCCGGCGTGGGCATGAAGAACGTCGACCGCGTGCTGGGCGTCATGAAGGCCTATATCACCCGCGTCGGTTCGGGCCCCATGCCCACCGAGCTTTCCTATGAGTCCGAGGCCGGTCACACGCTGACCGAGGAGGGCTATGAGTACGGCGTGACCACCGGTCGCCGTCGTCGCTGCGGCTGGTTCGACGGCCCCATCGCCAACTACGCCTCGCGCGTCAACGGCCTCACCGATATCGCCCTGACCAAGCTCGACGTGCTTTCGGCCTTCGACACCATCAAGGTGTGCGTGGCCTACGACGTCGATGGCGAGCGCTACACCAGCGTGCCCGAGCATCAGGTGCGCTTTGAGCATGCCAAGCCCATCTACGAGGAACTCCCCGGCTGGAAGTGCGACATCACCGGTTGTCGCAGCTTTGATGAGCTGCCGCAAGAGGCTCAGGACTACGTGGCGTTTATCGAGGATCTGGCACACACCCGCGTGACGTTCATTGGCGTTGGCGCTGGTCGCGAGCAGATCATCAACCGATTCTGGAAGTAATCGGGACTATTTGGTTATTGCGATATACCCCTTTGCAGCCCGGACGGGCGGCCGAGGGGTATATTTGCTTGCAAAGGGCTCGCGCGGAGCGGGCCATTCATCCATAGAGGAGGCACCCTTGAAGGCGGACACTCAAACCATCGACATCCTGTTGTTGGGCAGCGGCGGCCGTGAGCATGCTTTGGCAGCTAAGCTCGCAGCATCACCGCGCGCCGGCAAGCTCTACATCGCGCCGGGCAACGGCGGCACCGCGAGCTGTGGCGAGAACGTTGTTCTCGACGATTGCGATCCTGCGGCCGTGGCGGCGTTTGCGCAGAGCCACGGATGCGGACTCGTGGTAATTGGCCCCGAGGCTCCGCTCGTGGCGGGCGTGGCCGACGCCGTGCGCGCGGCGGGTATTCCCTGCTTTGGCCCGGGTGCCGAGGGTGCCCAGATGGAGGGTTCCAAGCTGTACTCCAAGCAGCTCATGGAGCGTGCGGGCATTCCGACGGCAGCCTATGGTTCGTTTACCGACGAGGCTTCGGCTCTCGCCTACGTGCGCGAGCAGGGCGCCCCGCTGGTCGTGAAGGCCGACGGCCTTGCCGCGGGCAAGGGCGTTATCGTGGCGACCGAACTTGAGCAGGCCGAGGAGGCCGTGCGCGAGTGCTTTGGCGGCACCTTTGGCGATGCCGGCAACACCGTGGTTATCGAGGAGATGCTCGTTGGTCCCGAGTGCTCGCTGCTCGCCTTTACCGACGGCAAGACCGTGCGCCCCATGGCCACCTCGCAGGACCACAAGCGCGCCCTCGAGGGCGACAAGGGCCCCAACACCGGCGGCATGGGCGTCTACAGCCCGGTGCCCATCGTGACCGACGAGGAGCACGCCACCATGGTGAAGGTCATGGAGCAGACCGTTGCCGAGCTCGCTGCCGAGGGCATCGACTACCGCGGCTGCCTGTATGGCGGCTTTATGCTCACGCCTGCCGGCCCCAAGGTGCTGGAGTTCAATGCCCGCTTTGGCGACCCCGAGACGCAGGTCGTGCTGCCGCGCCTTAAGAACGACCTGGTTGAGGTCATGCTCGCCTGCGCCAACTGCGAGCTCGATCAGATTGAGCTCGACTGGCGTGACGAGTGGGCTGTGGCAGTTGTCCTGACGAGCGCGGGCTATCCCGGCAGCTACGAGAAGGGCAAGGTCATCACCGGTATCGCCGATGCCGAGGTCATGGAGAACGTGACCGTGTACCACGCGGGCACTGCCGTGGTGGACGGCCAGCTCGTGACCAATGGTGGCCGCGTGCTTGCCGTGACCGCTCTGGGTGACACGTTCGAGAACGCTCGCAACCTTGCCTACGAGGCCTGCGAGAAGATTGATTTTGAAGGCAAGACCCTGCGCCACGACATCGGCCTGCGCGCGCTGCGCGGCCGCGACGCCTGGGATGCCTAAAGTCCGAGAGGAATGAGACGGATGGACGAGAAGAACGAAGAGCTCGTGGATGCGCAGATCGTCGAGGAGGGCAGCCGCATGTATGGGCACGCCGAGGGCGAGCCTGGCGGCGAGGTCGCTGACGAGCCGGCGCTGGTGCTGGGCGACGACGACCCGCACGATGCCGAGCTGCACGAGAAGATTCTTTCGGAGGAGTGCGCCTGGAAGGGCAAGATCCTCGACGTCCACCGTCTTGAGGTTGAGCTGCCCAACGGTCGCCGCAGCGCCCGCGATATCGTTCGCCATCCGGGTGCGGCTGCCGTTGTGGCGCTGACCGAGAGCGGCAAGATCGTACTGGTGCGTCAGTACCGCACCGCTATCGACCGCGTGACGGTCGAGATTCCCGCCGGCAAGCTCGATCCAGGCGAGGACCCGCTCGATTGCGCCACACGCGAGCTGCATGAGGAGACGGGCTTTAGGGCCGGTCGCATTCGCTTTTTGACGTCGATTGTCACGTCCTGCGGTTTTTGCGATGAGATCATCCACATCTACTTGGCTACCAAGCTCGAGTTTGATGCGCCCAACCCCGATGATGACGAGTTTGTCAACGTGGACCTGGTGCCGCTGCACGAGTTGATCGACGCCGTACTCGACGGCAAGATCGAAGACGCCAAGACCGTCGTAGGCGCCTTGGCCTGCGATAGCATCGCGCACCGCTTGGGCGGAGCGGAGCTTTAACGAGCGGGGATGATCCCGCAGGTTTGTGTAAGTCAGCGAAAGTGCTCCATTTGAGACAAGGTGGCCTAAAAGAGGAGGGAAGCGTATGGATGTACGCGACCGACGATTGAAGGCCAGATTGTCCAAATGGGGCACTTGCAGCGTCGAGATGAAACGCGGTTTGGTAAAACCGCGTAAGGTGATTATGCTGAAAAGGTTTCTCTCGTATTACGAGCCCCAGATGGGGCTTTTTGTTGCCGATACTGTTTGCGCTCTGGTGCTTGCTGCCATTGACCTTGCGTTTCCTATTATTCTGCGCAATCTGACCGGCGGGTTGTTTACCCAGGGTCAGGCTGCCATTATGCAGGCGCTCGGTATGATCGCGGTGGGTTTGGTGCTGATGTATGTCATCCGTTGCGCCTGCCGCTACTTTGTGAGCTACTGGGGCCACGTGATGGGCGCGCGCATGGAGTCCAAGATGCGCGAGAACCTGTTTGACCAGTATGAGCGCTTTAGCTTTGCGTACTTCGACCGTAACAGCTCGGGCGACATGATGAGCCGCGTGGTCAACGACCTGTTCGATATCTGCGAGGCGGCGCATCACGTGCCCGAGTGGATCATCATCTGCGGCATCGAGATTATCGGCTCGTTTGTGATCCTCTTTACCATCGCCCCGGTGCTGGCGCTTGCCATGGCTGTGGTGACAGCAGCGTTTGCGGTCATCATGTTTTGGCAGAACATGCGCATGCGCGAGGTCTTTAGCGACAATCGCAAAAAAATCAGCGGCATCAATGCGCAGCTGCAGGATTCGCTGGCGGGCATGCGCGTGGTCAAGAGCTTTGCCAATGAGGAGACCGAGCGCTCTAAGTTCCGCGCCTCCAACAATCGCTACCTTTCGTCCAAGGAAAACATGTATCACGCCATGGGCGTCTATACTGCGACGTATGGCCTGCTCTCGGGCGTGCTGTACGTGATCGTGGTGCTGCTGGGTGGTTGGCTCGTTGCCCAGGGTCAGCTGCAGGCGGTCGATATGGCAACCTTCGCGCTCTACATTTCGCTGTTCTGCACGCCGCTCGAGACGCTCGTCAATTCGGCCGAAATGTATCAGAAGGCCATCGCCGGCTTTAAGCGTATGGACGAGGTGCTCTCGACCGCGCCGGATATCCAGGACAAGCCGGGCGCCACGGATCTGCAGGTGACCGCCGGCGCCGTGGATTATCACGACGTGTGCTTTAACTACGAGGACGTTGAGCTGGGCGAGGGTGATGCCGAAGAGCGTCCCGTTATCGACCATATGAATCTGTCCATCAAGCCCGGGCAGACCATCGCTTTGGTTGGCCCTTCGGGCGGTGGCAAGTCCACGACCTGTTCGCTGCTGCCGCGCTTTTATGACGTGGCTGCCGGATCCATTAGCATCGACGGCCAGGACGTGCGCGATGTGACGCAGCAGAGCCTGCGCCGCGCCATCGGCCTGGTGCAGCAGGATGTCTACCTGTTTGACGGAACAATCGGCGAGAACATCGCCTACGGCAAGCCGGGCGCTACGGCAGAAGAGATCGCCGAGGCCGCCCGTCGCGCCAACATCGATGCCTTTATCGAGTCGCTTCCACAGGGCTATGACACGGTCGTGGGCGAGCGCGGCAGCCGTCTTTCGGGCGGACAGAAACAGCGCGTTGCCATCGCGCGCGTGTTTCTCAAGAACCCCAAGATCCTGATTTTGGACGAGGCGACGAGTGCTTTGGATAACGAGAGCGAGGAGGCGGTGCAGGAGTCACTCGAAGAGCTGGCACGCGGCCGCACCACGATTATCATCGCCCATCGTCTTTCGACCATTAAGCATGCCGATGAGATTGCGACCGTTGAGCATGGTCGCGTTGTGGAGCGTGGCACGCACGAGGAGCTTCTCGCCCGTGGCGGCACCTATGCCCGTTACTATCGAATGCAGTTCGAAGGTGCGCGTGCGCACGAGCTCGACTGATTGATATGACAGGAAGTTTATGGCTGACAAGAACCCTTTGACTCCGGAAGAAGTGACGGAGTTATTCTCCGAAATCGATGCATCCGGCGTCTTGGATCCCACGCTTGCCAAAAAGCGAACCGAGCGCATGCGTGAGAAGGAGGCTGCGGCCAAGCGCGGTGACAAAGCGGCGCTAGCGCAGCTGCGCAGCGAGGACCGCGCGAGCCAGGCAAAACATATCGACCCACTGTCCGAGGACGATCCTTCGGGCTCGCAGGTGAGCCATACCATTACGAAGACCGCGATGGCCGTGGTCATCGGTATTCTGGTGCTAATCGTGGGCATGCAGATTGGCTACGGCGTGATGCGCCGTCTGAATACCGCCAACCTGTCCGAGAGCGTTTCGGTGGATACCGTCTCGACCGCGCTCAAGGGTGGACTCGAATGGGGCAACGGCTTTACGCAGTTCCCGCTCGATTTTTCTGTCGACGAGGCCGATGAGCGCACGGGCACGGTTGAGGTGACGGTGTTGGACACGTCGTCTGCCAATGAGCTCGAGCTGCTGTCCAACGGGCAGATCCAGGCCGCGGCGCTTGCGACCAACGCGCTGCTCAACGATAAGATCGACCGCGTGGTGTATAACGTTCACGCCTATATCGACGAGGATAGCAACATTCAGCACGATTCCTTTTTTGGCATGTTCCCCGCGCGGGGTCATCAGAGCGCCATTTTGACGTTTGTGTGGACCAAGAGCTCATCCAACGTCACGAGTATCGACTGGAAGATGCGCATCGTAAGCATGGACGACACCATTGCCGAGCGCATTCAAAAACAGGTGAACTCGGTTTCGTCGCTGATCGAGGACCCGGTGGTGAGCCAGACCAAGATTGACGAGGAAAAGGCCGAACGTGACCTGGAGCATCGTCTGCATGGCCGCGAGATTTTCCGCGGCGGCAAGCCCGATCGCTCACCGTCCGATCTGCTGGAACAGGACAAGAAAAAGTAAGACGCCATCATCCCGCGTGAGCCACAAGCTCCGCGGGATGATTTTTAATCCCCGTCCCAGAAAAATCATTATGCATAGAAAGTCATAATTATCATTTCGTAAACATTTCGATGAAATTAACGCCATGAGGCATGCTTGCGGTTACAATACCGCGAGGCCTAACTACACACCTTTAAGCCGGTCCTGTGAGACCGGGAAGGAGAATTATGGCGAACAACCATACCGCGGGCGCTGCCGCCCGCACCTTCGCGCCCAGCGAGCTTTGCCAGCGTATGCTGGCCAAAACCAGCAAGGGCACCTGCGGTCCCTGTATCCTGTATCTTGAGGATGGGACCATTTTTTATGGACGTGCATGCGGCGCCGAGGGCACCGCGACCGGCGAAGTCTGCTTCAACACTTCGCTCGAGGGCTACTTTGAGGTCATGACCGATCCGAGCTATGCCGGCCAAATCGTAACCATGACCTATCCGCAGATCGGTAACTACGGCATCGACGAGACCGACGTCCAGTCGGCCTTCCCTGGCGACGCCGTACGCCCTGCGAGCGCTCCGGCTATGCGCGGCATGATCGTTCGCGACATGTGCGCCACGCCTTCTAACTGGCGCTCGGCCGTCAGCGTGCCGGAGTACCTGCGCGCTCACGGCATTGTCGCTATCGAGGGCGTCGACACCCGTGCCCTGGTGCGCCACCTGCGTGACAACGGCTCCAAGATGGGTATTATCTCGACCGAGATCTTTGACGTCGACGAGCTTGCCGAGCGTCTGGCCGCAGCGCCGACGCTGGTGGGCGAGAATCTGGTCAAGACCGTGAGCTGCTTTGAGCCCCACGCTTTTGCCGCGAGCGATCTGCCCGCTACGCATGACTTTGCGCTTGCCCCAGCCGCTCCTGCCCGCCACAAAGTGGTCGCCTACGACTGCGGCGTCAAGCGCGGCATCCTGGAGGGTCTGGTTCGTGCCGGCTGCGACCTTACCGTTGTGCCGTGGGATACGCCCGCCCAGCAGGTGCTCGACATGAATCCCGACGGCGTCT
>CABQHR010000027.1 GCA_902463875.1 uncultured Collinsella sp. | reverse complement strand
CCCGAGCGCGTGCGCCGCATGGATGCCAGCCCGGTCTCTGAGCGCCAGCGTTCGCTCGCTGTGTTCGCGGCCGCCGCCGTGCTCTCCGTCTGCATCTGGCTCGTGTCGAGCATGATGGGCGTCGTGGGCTTTGCCAGCGCGGTTGCCGAGGTCGGCGTGGGTCGCGTGTGCCTAGCGCTGGCGGCAACGTTTGCCCTGGCGTGCACGCCCCTGGCTGTTGGCTTTGCGCTGTCGAGCCTGGGTGCGCGCGAGGAGCTGCTCAACGGCGTGGGCAACCTGCTTGGCATGCTCATGACGTTTTTGGGCGGCGCCTGGATGCCACTGTCGCTCATGGGCTCGGCCGTGCAGACGGCAGCGCACTTTGTGCCGACATATTGGGTGAACGACGCGATCGGCAAGGCGCTCGCCGCGGACCTGACGTCTGCCGTGCTGGGTGACATCGCCTGCGACCTGGGCGTCACCGTACTCTTCGCCGCCGCCATCGCCGCCGTAGGCCTAGCCCTCGCCCGCGCCAAATCCCACGCCTAGCCACCTAGTCATTGGGGACAGTCTTTGCCGATTCGCCGGCAGTTCAATTTAAGTCTGTCCCCAATGAGTAGGTTGGAAAAAAGTCGCGCCTGCCGCTTAAAAATAGTTCGCCTGGGTTTACTATTACCCTAGAAAAGTAGCAGAAGACTAACAATGGGGGATGGTATGGCGACGAAACAGGCCTACGTCCAGGTTAAGGACCTCAAGAAACACTACGGCGACGGCGATGCGCGCCTGACGGTGCTCGACGGCATCGACACGTCTATCAACCGCGGCGAGATTTGCGTCATGCTGGGGCCCTCGGGTTCGGGCAAATCGACGTTCCTCAACCTGATCGGCGGCCTGGAGGATGCCGACGGCGGCTCCATTATGGTGGACGGCTGCGACCTGACGACGCTCAAGCCCGCCGACCTGGGCGAGTATCGCCGCCGCGAGCTGGGCTTTGTCTTCCAGTTCTACAACCTGGTGCCCGACCTCACCATCAAGGAAAACATCGAGGTCACGGCGCACCTGTCCAAAAATCCGCTCAATATCGACGACCTGCTGCGCTCGCTGGGCCTCTACGAGCACCGCAACAAGTTCCCGCGCCAGGTCTCGGGCGGCCAGCAGCAGCGTTGCGCCATCGGCCGCGCACTCGTCAAAAACCCGGGCCTGCTGCTGTGCGACGAGCCCACGGGCGCGCTCGACTACAAGACATCCAAGGAAATCCTGCAGCTCATGGAGGACGTCAACCGTACCTACGGCTGTACCATCATCATCGTCACCCATAACGCCGCCATCGCCCGCATGGCCAACCGCGTGCTGCGCCTGCGCGACGGGCGCATTGTCGAGGACGAGCTCAACGAGTCGCCCGCCGCGGCCGCCGAGCTCGATTGGTAGGCGGCGCCATGTCACCTCTCGCAAAACGACTCCCGCGCGAGCTGCGCCGCAATATCGGAAAGTACCTGGGAATCTTCCTGCTTATGTGTGGAAGTATCGCCCTCACGTCGGGCTTTTTGCTCGCGGCACACTCCATCGGCTGCCTCATCGACGACATGCGCGACGAGTACACCATCGAGGACGGCCGCGTGACCACCTCCTTCGAGGCGACCGACGACCAGCTCAAAGCCGCCGAGGAAGCGGCGGAGGACGTCGGCGGCGTCACGCTCTACAAGAACTTCTCCATCGACGCCATCATCAAAAAGGCGTCCGGCGACGACGGCACCAAGCGCACGCTGCGCACCTACGCGCACCGTACCAAGGTCGATATCGCGTTCTACTGCGAAGGCAGGCAGCCCCGCGCGGGCGACGAGGTGGCCATCGACCGCGTCTTTGCCACCAACAACGATCTTGCCGTGGGCGACAAAGTCGAGCTCGAGGGCCGCACCTACACCATCTGCGGCATCATGACCCAGCCCGATAGCCAGGCGCTGTTCCTCAACAACTCCGACTTTACGGTGAACACCATCACCTATGGCGTGGCCGAGGTCACCGACGCCGGCTTTGCCGCGCTCGAGGACGCCGGCGGTGCGCCCGCCTACACCTACTCCTTTACCTTTAGCGATCGCGACCTCTCCACCGCGGACCGTATCGATGCCGAGCAGGATATGGTCGAGGCGCTGGTGGATGCCGATGCGCGCGTGGACGACCTGACCGATGCCGATTCCAACCAGGGTATCGGCTATGCGCGCGACGATGTGGACGGCGACTCCATGATGTGGACGACGCTGCTCGACATCATCATCGTGATCATGGCGTTTGTCTTTGTGGTGCTCACCGACGCCACTATCGAGGAAGAGAGCGCCATCATCGGTACGCTGCTCGCCAGCGGCTATCGCCGTCGCGAGATCGTGTTGCACTACCTGGCACTTCCCGCCATTGTGGGCGTGCTCGCGGCGCTGCTGGGCACCGCGCTCGGCGTCGTGTTCTTTACCGAGCCCATGCGCAGTCTCTATTACGGCTCGTACAGCCTGCCGCCCTTCCAGGTGTACTGGAGCTGGGAGATCTTTGTGAAGTGCGCCGTGGTTCCTGCCTCCGCGCTCATCCTCATTACGCTGGTGGGCCTGCTCCGCAAGATGGGCAAGACGCCGCTGCAGTTTCTTCGTCACGAGGCGGGCGGCAAGTCGGGTACCAAACGCGGTTTTCAGCTGCCGGAGCGCATGGGTTTCGTCTCTCGCTTCCGCCTACGCATCTTCCTGCGCAATCTGGGCAACTTCGCCACGCTCTTCGTGGGTATCGCGTTTGCGTCACTGCTGCTGCTCTTTGGCCTGGCGATCCTACCCACGATGACGCACTATGCGGACAACCTGGAGACGAGCCTGGTCGCCGAGCATCAGTACACGCTCAAGGCGCCGTTGGAGCTTGAAGGCACCGCCGAAGAACGCGGGCAGTGGTCGGCGCTCGAGCGTCTGCAGTCGGTGGACGGCGCGCTCCTCACTGCCGCCCAAGATGCGGATGACGAACTTGACGACGCGGTCGATGCCGCGCGGGCGGCCGCCAATGCTGCGACCAGCTCTCCGTCTGCCGAGAGCCTGACCGCATCGCAGGACGCGCTCGCAACGGTTCAGGACAAGAAGGACGCCCTCTACGCGCGCCTCGACGATCTTGCCGATGCTCTTGGCTGCGACCGTGACGAGACCATCAATCTGATCGAAAAGGCCTCGAAGATCGATACTGACAACGATGACATTCACCCCGTCAATACGACCGACAACGGTGCGGCGAAGATTGCGCAGGCCGAGAAATACGCCGTCTACCAGCTGCAATACGACCGCGGCGATGGAAATGGGCAGGAGACGATCTCCATCTACGGCGTCTCGTCCGATTCTCGCTACTGGAAGGGGCTGGATGTCGGGGACGGGCGTGTCGTCTTTGGCGGCGGCCTGCTCGACAAGTTTGGCTGGAGCGAGGGGCAGAAGGTCACGCTCCACGACAAGTACGAGGGCAAGGACTATTCCCTTGAGTACGAGGGCAAGGACTGCACCTGGGGCTCCAAGTCGGACATGAATATCTATATGGGCATCGACGACTTTAACGAGCTGTTCGGCAACGACGCTGCCTACTTTAACGGCTACGTGAGCGACGAGAAGCTCGACCTCGATGCACGCTACTTTGCCGGCGACGCCACGCCCGATGACATGCGCGCCGTGGGCGACCAGTTTATCGGCATGATGAGCGACATGATCGGCATGATGGTTGGGCTCGCGGTGTTCATCTTCCTGCTGTTTATGTATCTGCTGACCAAGGCCGTCATCGACCATAGCGCCCGCTCGATCAGCTACATGAAGGTCTTTGGCTATCGCGACGGCGAGATCTCGCACCTGTACATCCGCTCGATCACGCTGTGCGTGGCGGCATCGCTCGTGCTGAGCCTGCCCGTGATCATCGGCTCGCTTACGGCCATCTTCCGTTCGATGCTGCTCGCCTACAACGGCAATATTGAGATCTACGTGCCCGCTTGGTCCATGGCGGCGTGTGTCGGCATCGGCTTTGCGACCTACCTGGTCGTGGCACTGCTGCACACGCGCTCCATCAAGCGCGTCGGTCTGGCCGAAGCCCTCAAGGTGCAAGAGTAGCAATTGGGGACGTTCTTAAACGACTAGTCATCGGGGACAGTCTTTGTCGGATTGCCGGCTCGTCGGCCGGACTGGCAAGGACTGTCCCTGGCGGCACTCATTTAAGTCTGTCCCCAATGAGTGCCTAACGACTCGGTGTTGCGCTTGACTTCGACCCTACTTCAACGGGTACCATCCTCTATGTCTGTAACGCCATATAGACCGAGGGGATAGATCTATGACCGCAACTGTACCCGCAGCACCCGCTAAGGTGTACTTCACCAACCTGCGCACGCATGCTCGCGAGAGCCAGCTCGACAAACTCAAACGCCTCATTCGCCGCGCCGGCATTGAGCAGATCGACTTCGAGAACAAGTTCGTCGCTATCAAGATTCACTTTGGCGAGCTGGGTAACCTGAGCTTTCTGCGCCCAAACTACGCCCGCGCCGTCGCAGACGTCGTGAAGGAGCTGGGCGGCAAGCCCTTCCTCACCGACTGCAACACGCTCTATGTGGGCAGCCGCAAAAACGCGCTCGAGCACATCGACACCGCCTACCAGAACGGCTTTACCCCGTATGCCACGGGTTGCCAGATCATCATCGCCGACGGCCTCAAGGGTACCGACGAGGCGCTCGTCCCGGTCGAGGGCGGCGAGTACGTGCGCGAGGCAAAGATCGGCCAGGCACTCATGGATGCCGACATCGTGATTAGCCTCACCCACTTTAAGGGCCATGAGCAGGCCGGCTTTGGCGGTGCCATGAAGAACCTGGGTATGGGCGGCGGTAGCCGTGCCGGCAAGATGGAGCAACACGCCGCTGGCAAGCCGAGCGTCGATACCACCAACTGCGTGGGCTGCCATGCCTGCGAGCGCATCTGCGCGCACAACGCCATCTCGTTCGACGACACCCGCGAGCGCGAGCTTGCCAACGGCAGCACCCGCACGGTTCACGTTGCCGCTATCGACCACGATCGCTGCGTGGGCTGCGGACGCTGCATTGCGGCGTGCAACCAGGACTGCATCAAGCCCGACTATGATGCCGCGGCCGACGTACTCAACTACAAGATCGCTGAGTACACCAAGGCCATCGTCGACGGCCGCCCGAGCTTCCACATCTCGCTCGCCGTGGACATCAGCCCCAACTGCGACTGCCATCCCGAGAATGACACGCCCATCGTCAACGACATCGGCATGTTCGCGAGCTTCGACCCGGTCGCCATCGACCAGGCCTGCGCCGACGCCGTCCTGGCGTCCGAGCCGCTGCCTAACACCGAGCTTACCGACAGCGCGGCCAAGATGGAGCATAATCACGAGCATCTGGAGGGCGAGCAGGCCAAGGATCCCTTCTGCATCACGCATCCCGACACCGACTGGCGCGCGTGCATCGCGCATGCCGAGAAGATCGGCCTGGGCACGAGCAAGTACGAGCTCATCGAGGTCAAGTAGCTCTTAGCTATTGGACAAAACAAGCGCCTTTGTGGCGCAAGTCGAGCAAAAGCCGCCCGTGAGCACAGCGCCCACGGGCGGCTTTTCGGAAGTATGCGGCAAATTTCGAGACCGCCGAGCACACGACGTTTTTTGGCAACAAAACCCCTGATAAATTGTTGATAAAACTGCGGTCTGGTCGGCAGTTCCAGATTTTGCCGCATACTTCCGAAAATAGGGGGCCAGATAAAGCCCCGGACGTTGCTTTTTGCCTAAAAATTCTTTCCGAGGAAGTCGTCGATCGTGTTCCAGTAGAGCTCGGGGTCAACTTGCGCACTCTTGGCGTGGGTGGCGCCATGAATGGTGAGCTTTTGCTTGACCTTGCTGGCGCACGCGTCGTAGTTTTGGTCGAGCATGTCGTACGGCACAAAGGTGTCCTGGTCGCCGTGGATGAACAACATGGGAACCGTCGCGTGTTTGAGTTGTTCCACACTGCTCGCCTTATGAAAGTCGTAGCCCGCGCGCACGTTGCACACCAAGTTTGCTACATCGAGCAAGGGAAAGCTGGGCAGGCCGAACACGTCCTTGAGCTGCAGAGAAAACTCGTCCCAAACACTTGTATAACCACAGTCTTCGATAATGCATTTCACGTTTGCGGGCAGAGATTCCCCCGCGACGTTCATGGCGGTTGCCGCACCCATCGACTCGCCAAAGACCAGGATGCGCGCCTCGGGGTCAGCCTGAACGATTCGCTCGATCCATGCAACGACATCGAGCCGCTCGGGCCAGCCCATGCCGATATAGTCGCCGCCGGAGCGCTCGTGGGCACGGGCGGCAGGCGCGAGCACGTTCATGCCGCGGTCATGGAATCGTTTGGCGTATCGGGCCATACCGATGGGCTCATCGGTGTATCCGTGTAGGCAGATAGCGTAATTGTGCGTGCTCTCTGGGGCGGCAAAATACCAAGCGGCAAGTTCGGTTCCGTCATCTGCGGTGAGGCTGCTGCTCTCGCGGTTCTCTTTAAACCATGCCCGCGCCTCGGTTCCCTCGGCATCCGGCTGCTCACTTTCCTTGCCGTCCTGCATCATCTTCATGGTGTATGGCGCGCGGGGATTCAGCGCGAAGTCAAACAGAAAGTTGCCGGCAAATCCGAGCAGCGCAACGACAGCCACCAGTGCAACGATGCCGGCTATCTTGAGCTTTCGATGGGAATGTGCGTTTTGAGCCATGCGGTATTCTCCTATAAGATGTTAATACATCAACATTTAAAACAAGCGCATTATGGATGTTCGCCGTTGATGCGTCAACAAGCAAAGAATGGGTAAACAAAGGGTCACGTATGGTGCAAATTTCGCACGTACCCAGACGCTTTGATATAGTGTTGAGAACTCTTTACGTTGGAGGATGTAACCGGCATGTCCGATTCGAGCGACAGTTCTAAGCCGCGACCCAAGACCGCGGCCGTTCCACACTACACGGTGGGTGAGGAGATCATGAATTCCGTCACCCATGGTGTCGGCTGCCTGCTGGGTATCGCGGGCCTGGTGCTCCTGGTCGTATTCGCCGCCCTGCGCGGCGGAGGCTCGGCCCACATGGCCGCGGCAATTGTCTATGGTGTCAGCATTATTCTCGAATACCTAGCCTCCACGCTCTACCACGCGATTCAGCCCGCGCGCGCCAAGCGCGTGTTTCGCATCATCGACCACAGCTGCATCTACCTGCTCATAGCCGGCAGCTATACCCCGTTTTGCCTCATCACGCTCGCAAACGACGGCGGCCCTGCGCTGTTCTTTGCCGTGTGGGCCATCGCCATCATCGGCATCGCACTCGAGTGCTTTTTGCGCGAGCGTCAGCCGCACTGGGTAAGCGGCTTGGTCTACCTGCTGATGGGCTGGCTCGTCGTCTTTAAGCTGCCTGCGCTCGTGGCGCTGCTGAATCCCGTCGCGTTGGCGCTGCTCGCCGTCGGCGGCGTGTGCTACACCGTGGGCGTGCCGTTCTACATCGCCAAAAACGTGCGCTACCTGCACAGCGTGTTTCACCTGTGGGTGCTCGCCGGTAGCATCTTCCAGTTCATGGCGGTGATCCTCTTCGTAATTTAGCGACCACGCCTGCGCGCCCGCGTCCTCGTTTGGGCGCCGGCGCCATTGCCGTATCCGCCATCAACGTTTTAACCTGACGTCCCGAATCTTGGAGGTTCGAGAAACTCCCGATGGACATAACCATCTCCCTTATCACCACCCTCGTTTTGACCCTCATCAACGGCTACTTCTCTATGTCCGAGATGGCCCTCACCACGGCCAAGCGCGCCGTGCTGGAGCACGAGGCCGAGGAGGGCGACAAGCGCGCCGAGCGCGCCATCAAGCTGGCCGCCGACTCCGACCAGCTGCTGGCTACCATCCAGGTCGCCATCACGCTCGTGGGCTTCGCCTCGTCTGCCGTCGCCTCGACGAGCCTGTCCGACCCGCTTGCCACGTGGCTCATGAGCTTTGGCATCGCGCCGCTCTCCGCCATCGCGCGCGGCCTGGCGCCGGTCATCATCACCGTCGCGGTCGCCTTCGTGTCCATCGTGATCGGCGAGCTCGTCCCCAAGCGCATCGGCCTGGCCAATGCCGAGGGCGTGTCCAAGCAGGTCGTGGGACTGCTTTCCGTGTTCCAGAAGATTGCTCGCCCGCTCGTGTGGCTGACTGGCGCTTGCTCCGATGGCCTGGCCCGCATTCTGCGCATCAAGAGTGCCGACGACCGTCAGAACGTCTCGGAGGAAGAGATCAAGTACATGGTCTCGGAGCAGGACGACCTGCTCGACGAGGAAAAGCGTATGATCCACGAGATCTTCGACCTGGGCGACACCGTTGCCCGCGAGGTCATGGTGCCGCGCGTGGACACCACCATGTGCGAGGACGACGAGACGGTCGCCGACGTGCTGTCCACCATGCGCCAGACCGGCTTCAGCCGTATCCCCGTCTACCACGAGGATCCCGACAACGTGGCGGGCATCGCGCACATCAAGGACCTGATCCAGCCCGCGCTCGACGGCAAGGGCGACCAGCCCATCGCCGACTTTTTGCGCGACGCCACCTTTGTGCCCGATACCAAGGACATCCTGCCGCTGCTTTCCGAGATGCAGACCTCGCACGACCAGATCGTGGTGGTCGTGGACGAGTACGGCGGCACGGCCGGCATCATCACCATCGAGGACATCGTCGAGGAGATCGTCGGTGAGATCGAGGACGAGTTCGACCCCGATAACAAGTACCTCACGCGCCTCTCGCGCCGCGAGTGGCTCGTCGATGGGCGTTTTTCGTGCGATGATGCGATTGAGCTTGGATGGCCGCTCGAGGAAAGCGATGATTATGAGACCATCGCCGGCTGGATTTTGGAGCTTTGCGACTCGGTGCCCGACATCGGAGAGGTGTTTGAGGTCGCGGGGTACAAGTTTAAAGTGCAGTCGATGCGTGGCCAGCGCATCTCGCTCATTCGCGTGATCGCTCCGGCCGAAACCGATAAGAAGGATTCCGAGTCCACGGCGGACGAGCCGACGACGTCGGGTGCGGGTTCCGCGAATCCGCACGACGGCGACGAGTAGGGCAAGGAAGAGTAGGGGAGAGTTATGGCAGGCCTGTTCAACATCCTTAAGGTCACCGTCAGTGAGGACAAGATCTGCGCGCATGTGCTGGTGAACCCCGGCATGCCGCTCATGACCTCGGAGGACATCGAGGCCACGGCGCGCGTGTACTACCTGGTGCCGGCGATTGCCAAGCACCTGTGCCTAGGCGATTCCGGTCGCGAGTTCCAGGACTGCATGGGTCAGACCGAGCTCTGCCACCTGCTGGAGCACGTGACGGTCGAGCTCATGAACGAGACCGGTCTTGCCGGTAGCATCTCGTGCGGCCGCACGCGCGTAAGCGAGCATGACGAGCGTGTCTTTGAGGTCGAGCTTTCGTGCCCCGACGACGCTCTGGCCATCGGTGCGCTGTCGTCGGCCACCTTTATGATGGACTGGGCGTACCTGCACGCCGACCAGCCTGCCCCCGACGTGGAGGGCACGGTCGCGGGCCTGCGCAACCTGGTGCTGGGCATGCGCGCCGAGGCCGAGGGCAAGGATCCTCACGAGGCCGTCGCTGCTGCGAACGGCGAAGATGCTGCCGAGGACGGGGGCGCTGACGAGGGCGCTGACGAGGGCGATGTGCCGGTCGACGCCGAGCCCGTTGCCGATGCGACCGCCGAGCCCGTTGCCGCCGAGCCCCAGGGCGTCCCCAACTTTGACGACGAGCCCCAGGTGGCGATTGATACCGAGGGCGCGGTTGCCGAGAACCACGAGGCCTCCGCTGCCGTCTTTGGCGGTGCGGCGACGGTTCCGGCAGGACCTGCGCATGAGGGCGGCTTGCCGCTCGTGGACGGCGCCGGCGAGGACCCGGGTGCCACGGTGACCATGCCGGCTATGCCTCAGGAGTAGGCCTACGCGTTTATCACCATCACGTACCTGCGTCTTTGCCGTACGCAGATGAGCGGAGCGGCAAGTGATGCGCTGCGGGTATAATGGACAGCATTCAAACGGTGGGCACCGACGTGCCCGCAGGAGAGGAATGATCATGGGTAAGACTTTCAGCTTTGTCTCCGGCGCACTTTTTGGTGCCGCTGCCGGCGCTATTATCGGCGTTGCTCTGGCCCCGCGCTCGGGCGCCGAGACCCGCGCCATGGCTGCCGATATCGCCAACGACGCCTGGGACAATATGCGCGACACCTACGAGCACAGCGCCGAGGAGGCCCGTGCCGCGGTGAATGACTTTGGCCCGATGGTCGACGCCAAGACTGACGACCTACGCGCCAAGGTCGACCTGGCCCGCGAGCGCATGGACCAGCTGCGCGAGCAGCTCAACGACGCCATTTCGGGCGGCAACGTGACGCCTGCCGCCGACGTCGTGGTCGAGAACGCCGTCGAGGCTGATGCCGGGGCTGCGGAGCCCTCGACCGAGGCATAATGCGCGCCGGGGATTTTGTCGGCGCCAAGATTTATCGCAAGCCTACCGAGGACAAGCGCACCAAAAAGGACGGCACGCCGCGCAGCCCTAAAAAGCTCGGAAAGATTCACTTTCCGGTCTTTACCCCGGGCGGTACGCGCGTGGTCGGCTTTATGGTCCGCCAGTCCGATATCGCGGGCATGATCGAGCGTCCCGACCGATTCGTGGCGCTCGACGCCATTGGTGTCTACGAGGGCGCCATTGCGGTCGATGACGTCAAGGACACGTACGATGCCGCCGCCGCCAAGCGCCTCGACATCAACCTGGACGATTGCATCATCTGGGTCGGTATGGACGTGCGCACGGAATCGGGCGACGTCGTGGGCTATTGCTCGGACGTTGAGTTCAAGCCGCGCTCGGGCATCGTGCAGGCATTCTATGTGACCGCCGGTGCTGCTTCGAGTGTTTTGGTTGGTGATACGCAGGTGCCGCCGACGATGCTACGCGGCTACGAGAACGGCGCGATGGTCGTCTCGGACGAGGTCAAGTCGCTTGGGTATTCGGGCGGTGCGGCCGCCAAGGCCGCCGAGGCCAGCGTCGTGGTGGGCGACAAGGTCAAAAAGGGCGCCAAGGTGCTCGACGACAAGGGATCGGTCGCCGTGGACAAAGGCAGTCGCGCACTGGGCAAGCAGCTCGGCAAGACGCGCGGTATGTTCAAGGCCTTTAAGGACGAATACCAAAAGGCGAGCGGAGGCTCGTCAAAAGCTACAAAATAGCGACGTACCAAATGATGGGAGGCAAGCCGGAGACCTGTTGCTCCGGCTTGCTGTGTTTATGGGGGAGGGCACATGCGCCAAAACGGATCCAACTTAAACGGGCGTTCGGGTGCGCGTCCGACGGCGCGCCGCGACCTGGGGCAGCTGCCCAGCGGTCAGCGCCGTCGCCGCCGTAAGCCCGGCGCGATGTACCTCAACCATAGCCGCGGGTTTAGCGACCGCAGCGCGCGCATCGGCAACGGGCGCTCGCCGCGCCGACCGTCCCGTCTGCCCTATGCGCTCATTGCCGTGGGCTGTGCGCTCGTGCTGTTTATCGCTGCCGTCGTGGGCTACGTCAACCGCAGCGTGGACGTGGAACTCAACGGGCAAAAGACCGCGGTGCGCGTGGGCTCTACGCTGCAGAATCTCATCGACGACCAGGAGTTGACCGATACCTACGACGCAGGCGACCTGCTGGCCGTCGATGACAGCGTGCTCAAGCGCCATGGCGGCGAAAAGCTGTCGGTTAAGGTGGACGGCAAGCGCATAAAACAGGGCAAATGGGATAGCCGCGAACTTGAGGGCGGCGAGAAGGTGACGGTCAAGGATGGCCGTAACACCTACGAGAAGCACGAGGTTCAGGCTACGGTTATCGAGCCCAAGCTCAAGGTCGAGGGCACGGGCGCTATCGAGTATGTGCAGACATGGGGTGTCCAGGGCCGCTCCGAGGTGTGGGTTGGTGAGCAGTCGGGCAAGACGCAGGACCGCGGCGAGGTTGTGCCCGCCACCGATTGCGTCGTTGCGTGCGCCAGCGTGGCGCCCAAGGGCAACGAAAAGTACGTGGCGCTGACGTTTGACGAGGGTCCGAGCGGTGCGACCAAGCAGATTTTGCAGGTACTCAAGGAAAAGGGCGTCACCGCGACGTTCTTCCTGTCGGGCGATGCGGTCGAGGCCTCGTCCGCCACGGCCAAGGCGATTGTCGATGCCGGGTGCGAAATCGGATCCAACAGCTACAGCGACGATTCGCTCAAGGGTCAGGACCGTGAGACGGTACGCGAACAGATCACGAAAGGCACCGATGCGATTAAGTCGGCGACCGGCGTGAAGACGATGCTGCTGCGTGCTCCCTACGCTGCCTTTGACGAGCAAAACTGGATTGATGCGATGGACCTGGTCTCCGCCGTGGTCTCGTGGAATATTGACTCGGGCGACTGGCTGCTCAACGGTGCCGACGAGCAGGTCTCAACGGTGCTCGATTCGGTGACGCCGGGCAATATCGTGCTGCTCACCGATAGAGACGAATGCGCCGAGCAGACGCTCGAGGCGCTGCCGCAGATTATCGACGGCCTTGTCGCCGACGGCTACAAGATCGTGACGCTCAGCGACCTGGTCAAGACGGACACGTCGCTGAGCAAAAAGCTCACCTCGCTGACGAAGGTCACCATGCCCAAGGACGCCGTGTTCCCCCAACTTGCCGAGGACGATGACACCACAGAGTAGTCATTGGGTAGTCGTTTAAGAACGTCCCCAACGACTATGTCACGGATACGTCAGCGTTTGGTATGCCTGCAATGTGCAGCGCATAAAATCGGTGCCGCAGCGCGATGCTGATGCTATAGTTACTGCGGTTAATGAGGGTCAAGAGAAAGGTTACAGGTGAAATCCAAACCTCGACCATACAGTCGATGACCCCATGCAGGTGCTTTTTGCGCATGCACGGGGTGTAAGCGTCGAGCGGCGTGCCGCCCGCGCATGCGTATACATATCCAGAAGCCCCCGGACGCCGCACGCGCGGCCGCGTCCGGAGGAATAATGATGGGGAGCACCATTGAATTATCTGAGTGAGATGCTCAAATTGCCAGTCTTGGACGTCGACGGCGAAAAGCTCGGCGTGGTCAACGATTTTGGCATTGCAACCGGCGAAGTTTTTCCGCACGTGACGTCGCTCGCGTTCCGCGGTCCCGGCAAGACGCCGTTCATGATCAGCTGGCGCAAATGGGTCGACCGTATCGACGAGACGGGCGTCTACCTTAAAACGTCGGCCACCGAAATCCGCTTTTCGTACCTGCAGCCGACCGAGCTCTTGCTTGCGCGCGACGTGCTCAACAAGCAGATCGTCGACACGCAGGGCATGAAGGTCGTGCGCGTCAACGACATCAAGTTTTCCATGTCGGGCGAAAATCAGCTGCGCCTGCTGGGTGCCGAGGTCGGCGCCCGCGGTCTGCTGCGTGCAATCAGCCCCGCGCTCGAGCACGTCGTCGAGGGCTTTATGAAGCACCTGGGCAAGCCGCTCAGCGAGGACATTATCGCCTGGTCCTACATGGACCTGCTCGACCGCTCGACCAAGAACATTCAACTCTCGGTGTCGCACAAGACGCTCGGCGAGTTGCACCCTGCCGACATCGCCGACATTATCGAGCAGCTCGACCCGCGCCTACGTGCGCAGGTGTTTGCGCAGCTCGATACTGCCCAGGCCGCCGAGGCCATCTCGGAGTTTGATGACGACGAGCTTATGACCGAGATGCTCGAGGGCCTGTCCGACACGGACGCATCGTCGATGCTGGCCATGATGGACCCGGACGACGCCGCCGATCTGATCGACGAGCTCGATTACGAGAAGGCCGAGAAGCTCCTGCGCCTGATGGGCGTCAAGGAAGAGAAAGCGATTCGTAACCTGCTGGGGTATGAGGACAACACCGCCGGCCGCATCATGACCT
>CABQHR010000026.1 GCA_902463875.1 uncultured Collinsella sp. | reverse complement strand
CACTTTGAGGCCGCCACAGGGCCAAAAACGGGAGATTATCCACTCTCATAGTCATCAAGGCTCACAGCCTCTTACTCGGCCGCCTCGCGCAGGGCCGACATCGTTGCCGCATATTGCTGTTGCAGCGCATGCATTCCCTCGCGAGCGCCGTCAACGGCATCGGCGCCGCGCAACGCTTCGGTTACCACAACCGCCGGCTCGTACAGATTATCGAATCCCAGGTTCTGGCTCACGCCTTTGAGCGTGTGCGCTGCCATAAACGCACCTTCGGCGTCTCCTGCCGCCATGGCAGCCTCCAGTTTGTCCATGCTCTCGTCATCCAAAAACTTGAGGGCAAAGCGGGCAAGCATCTCATCGCCCATCAGCCGAGCGCAAGCGTCATCATAATTGGCACCGATCTTCTCATACGCCTCACGCATGGAAATCATGGATTAAAACTCCTTTGGTCAAACTAAATCGTGGGAAACGCAACGACGTCGGCGGGGCGTGCCAACGTCTCGGCAATTTGGTCTTGCACCTCGAGCAGACAATCGAGCAGCAGCGGGTTAAAGGTGCCGCACTTACCGTCCAGGATCATCTGGATCGCCTCCTTGTGCGGGATAGCGTCCTTGTACACACGCACACTCGTCAGAGCATCGTACACGTCGGCCACCGAAACCACCTGTGCGGCAATGGGAATTTCATCGCCCTTAAGGCCATCGGGATAGCCTCTGCCGTCCCAGCGCTCGTGGTGCCAACGCGCAATCTGGTACGCATATTCCATAAGCGCATTGCCGGCGTGATGGCTACCCAGCTCAAGCAGCATGTCGGCGCCGATCGTGGTATGCGTCTTCATGATCTCGAACTCCTCGGGCGTAAGGCGTCCGGGCTTGTTGAGGATCGCATCGTCAATCGACATCTTGCCGATATCGTGCAGCGCCGAAGCCAGGGCGATCGTGGAGCGTTCCTCATTGTCGAGGGAGATCGTGCCGCTACGCTGGACCAGACAGCCAAGCAGCAGCTCGGTCAGCTTTTCGATGTTCGTAACGTGCCTGCCGCTCTCGCCATTGCGAAGCTCCATGACGCCGGCCATGATGTCGATGAGCATGCGACTGTTCTTGACGCGCTCGTTGTACTGCTGGGACAGCAGGCTCGTCAGGCGGCGCTGTTTGGCGTACAGGCGGATGGTGTTGTTTACGCGGCGGCGCACGATACGGGAGTCAAACGGGCGGTTGATATAGTCCGAGGCGCCCAGCTCGTACGCGCGCAAAACCATATCGTCGGAATCTTCGCTCGAGATCATGATGACAGGCAGATTGTCGATACCCGATCGGCGCGACAGATCGGCCAGCACCTCAAAGCCGCTTATGCCCGGCATGACAATGTCCAGCAGCACGAGCGACAACTCATCGCCATAGCGGTCGAGCATGTCGAGCGCCGCACGACCGTTATCGGCCTCGAGGATGCAATACTCGTCCTTGAGCATCTCGCTGAGAATGGCTCGGTTCATCTCGGAGTCATCGACAATAAGCACCAAAGGCTTTTCGCTTTGGAAAGCCTCGATGGAATCGGCATCGGTCACGACCGTACCGGCTTTTGCCTTAGCGCGGCTCAGTAACTGGACAGCGCGGCCAACGCCCTCATCGACCGTCTCGCCATGAATGCGAACGCCACCAACACATGCCGTCAAGCTCACGTACTCATGGCCCGGAACAATCGTGGAACGAACGGCATCGGACACCTGATGCAGGCGACGGGTGAAGTCATCGGAGGGAATATTGGGCATGACGACCACAAACTTGTCGCAGCCATAGCGCACAAGCTCGTCAGTCGAACGAATTCCGCTGCGTATGGCTGTCGCCACAGCACCGAGTGCAAGGTCGCCGGCATGACGACCACACGTATCGTTGAAGACCCTAAAATCATCAAGGTCGATCACCGCCACGCCGGCCTTCATGCGGGCGCTACGGAGCTTTTCCTCGTAATATCGGCGATTGCGCACGCTCGTCAGCACGTCGGTGTAGACAAGGTCCTCTTCTGCGGCCTCTTGCTCATCAATCGGACGCACCATCAGCAGGACGTGAGGTTCGCCCTCGACCTTTAGAGGGCGCAGACGGGCGCGGTACTCAATACCATCATTGAGCAGCTGCTCCGACACCTCATCGGAGTCTGCCAAGGCCTCAAGACTCGACTGACGCAGACAAGGGCAGCGATCGCCGGCGAGCAAGCAGTTAGGCTCGCTCTTAATCTGATCGGCCGACAGCAAACGCACCACGGGGTAGGTCTTCGCGACGCGGGCGACCTCGGCGGCAGCCTCCTCGTCGGTTAGATTGACCTCGTGATTATTGAGCATATGGGGCCCTTTCGATAGTTTCGCATGGTAGCGGTGGGTTCCAAATGCTACAAGGGTAACACCTTGTCGATGCAGGTAAGTACGTGAATGCTGTTACATTTTTATGAGTTGGCAGGCGGCGCGATTGAAGCCGCAGACGTGAGGTTTCGAGCACGTTTGTTAACACGGCCGAAACGTTTGCGGATGAAGCCTGCTTTGGCTATTGCGGATGCTAGAGCCCCAGGATGCCACGGACAGCCCGGGCAGCCGCTGCCGGGCGATCGCGCAGACCGTTATGCGCGCCCGGGATCGTCACGAGAGGGCAATCGAGATATTCGGCAGCCGCTCGCGTGCCAGCCTCGCGGGGCGTGTCAATCGAGAGCTCGCCCAGGAGCACGGCGGCCACTGTTTTTGACGCGCGAACGCTATCCCAATCGGGAACGCAGGTCATAGTAATCCCGTATTCGTTTGCCATGAAACTGCGGCCGTTGCGCAGGGCATGCTTGGCTTCCGCTTCGGTCGTTCCAGGAGCCTCGGGGTCCAAGTCGCCGAGGGCTCCCAAGAAAAGCCGGAGCGCTCTTGAAACCTTTCCAGCCGCAATCATATCGAGCAAAACCGGAGCTGCGCCCATGCCGACGCCTTCGGCCGACACAGCCGGCTCATGCAGAATCGCACGGTCGACGAGATGGGGTTCGGTACGAAGAAGCTCCAGCGCCACCAACGTACCGGCGCTGTGCGCAAGCACATTTGTCGGAGCGCCAACGTGTTCGATCACGGCTTGCAGATCGGCGGCCTGAGCGGCAAGATCATAGCTGCCGTCTGCCGCATCGCTGCTGCCACCACAGCCGCGGCGGTCGTAGGCAATTACGCGGTAGTTGCGACTGAGCTCACAAGTGATGCTGTCGAAAAATGTGCCGTCGACACAAGCGCCGTGCACGCACACCAAGGCAGGAGCATCAGGCGACACATCCGGGTCGGCATATTCGCGACAGGCAATCGTGGTGCCCGTATTCTCGACCGTAAAATCCATGTTGTGCCCCCATCATCAATGCTCATCCAGTTGCACGTCAGCACGGTTGGATGGACCCGCATTGCTTTACACCTTGTTAACAGATTAACTTTATCCGACCCGAGGCTTTTCATGGCACGGCATCATGAACGACGTGAAAAAACGAAACTTGTAAAGCAAGAGCCCACACCTTGCTTTGGAGCCGATGCTATGCTTAGGCACAATTGTCTTGAGGAGCATATGCCTATGTCTACGTTTTTGAATGCCGGCCCCATCTTTGGGCCCGTTCGCAGCCGTCGCCTTGGTCTCTCGCTCGGCGTCAACATGATGCCGGCCAGCGGCAAAATCTGCACGTTCGACTGCATTTACTGCGAAAACGGCCTCAACGCCGAGCGCCCCTGCCATGAGCCGTACAACACAGCTGCCGTGGTGCTCGACGCGCTCGAGGCAAAGCTGCGCGAGATGGCAGCCGAGGGCGAGCTCCCCGATGTGATCACCTTCGCAGGCAACGGCGAGCCCACCGCCGCACCGGAGTTTCCACAGGCCATCGCCGGCGCCGTCGAGCTGCGCGACGAGCTTGCCCCAAACTCCAAGATCGCCGTGCTCTCCAACGGCACACGCGCCGACCGCCCCGAGGTGCACGACGCGCTCATGATGGTCGACGACAACATTCTTAAGCTCGATACCGTCGACCCGGCGTTTATCCAGCTGCTCGACCAGCCCGTTGGCCCCTACGACGTCGAGCACCAGATCGAGACGTTCGCAAGCTTTGACGGTCACGTTATTATCCAGACAATCTTTTTGACCGGCGAGTATCAGGGCAAGCTCATCGACAATACCGGCGAGGAGTACGTCGGCCCTTGGCTCGCGGCGCTCGAGCGCATTCGTCCGCAGGAGGCGACCATCTACACGGTGGCACGCGAGACGCCGGTCGCCGGCCTTGCCAAAGCAGCGCCCGAGGTGCTCGACGCCATTGCCGCGCGCGTCCAAGCCCTCGGCATTCCCTGCCAGGTGAGCTACTAGCAAAACCACGCAGCGGCTAGTGTCAGCCATCCCGCTCCATCAGTTGCGGTGATATAGTTCCTATTTGTGCTGTTAAACCGCTTAAATCGGAACTATATCACCGCAACTTTTATGGACGCGTGGGTGGGCTATACTAGCTGCGAATGAAAGGAAGTTAGCCATGTATGACAAAGGACCCGTGCCTGGCCGCAACGACGCTTGCTGGTGCGGCAGCGGCAAAAAATATAAGAAATGCCATAGCGCCTTTGATGAGCGCCTCGAGCGCCTGTGGGAGGAGGGCTGGGAGGTTCTGCCTCGCACGCTCTACAAGACGCCCGCCGATATCGAGGGCATCAAGCGCTCGGCCGCTATCAACGTGGGCGTGCTCGACTACGTAGGCGAGCACATCGCCGCGGGCATGACCACCAACCAGATCGACCAGATAATCTACGACTACACCGTCGAGCACGGTGGCACGCCGGCCGACCTCAACTACGAGGGCTATCCCAAGAGCGTGTGCACCTCGATCAACGACGTGGTCTGCCACGGTATCCCCTGCGATACGGACGTGCTGCACGAGGGCGACATTATCAACGTGGACTGCTCCACGATCTTGGACGGCTACTTTAGCGACTCGAGCCGTATGTTCTGCATCGGCGAAGTCTCGGCCGAGCGCCAGCGCCTGGTCGACGTCACCCGTGCCAGCGTGGAGGCGGGTCTGGCGGCCGTCAAGCCGTGGCTGCCGCTGTCCGTTATGGCCGAGGCCGTGCAAAAGACGGTCGAGGACGCCGGCTTTAGCGTGGTGCGCGAGTACGGCGGACACGGCATCGGTAAGGAGTTCCACGAGGACCCGTTTGTGGGCTTTACCACCGAGGCGCCCGATGTGGACACCATCATGGCTCCGGGCATGGTCTTTACCATCGAGCCTATGGTCAACGCCGGAGCGCCCGACATCAAGATTAGCAAGGGCGATGGCTGGTGCGTGCGCACCAAGGACGGCAGCGATTCGGCCCAATGCGAGGTACAGCTCGTGGTGACCGAGGACGGCTACGAACTGCTCAGCTGGTAGCCGTAGATACGCCGGATGCTGACGGGCACGCTCGTCTTGCATCCGGCGTTTTATTTGAACGTTTTGCCTGATAATACCTGCCAAAATAAACCTGTCCCTTTTTGGCAGGTCAAGCGGAAAGGACTGCTTGTGAACATCCTGGTTTTGCTGCCCGTCAACGACCGCCATCGCGCGATTCTTGAGTCGAGCGCTCCGGGCGAGAACTTTATCTACACGAGCGCCGACGCTATCACGCGCGAACAAGTCGCCAACGCCGACGTGATCTTGGGCAACATAGACTCTGCCCTGCTTACCGCATGCGAGCACCTCCAGCTGCTGCAACTACAGACCGCGGGCTATGACGATTACGTCGCCGCCGGCACCGTGCCAGCCGACGCCAAACTGTCTTGCTCGGTGGGCGCCTACGGCCAGGCCGTGAGCGAGCACATGTTTGCCATGGTCCTTTCCATGATGAAGCGCCTGCCTGGCTATCACGACTTGCAGCGCGAGCATCGCTGGGAGGATTTGGGGCCAGTCACTTCGCTCAAAAATGCCAATGTGCTCGTGCTGGGCGCGGGCGATATCGGCGGCCACTTCGCCACGCTCTGCCGCAGCATGGGTGCACACGTCCGCGGCATCAAGCGCCATCCGCTCGTCTACCCCATTGTGTTTGAGGACATGGACGGCATGGACGCCCTGCCCGAGCGCCTGGCCGAGGCCGACGTCGTCGCATCCTTTATGCCCAGCACACCCGAGACCCGCGGCCTGGCGAACGCCGAGTTCTTCGCCGCGATGAAGCCGGGCGCGTTCTTTGCCAACGGCGGCCGCGGCGATCTTGTGGTCGCCGACGACCTGGTCGCCGCCCTTGAGTCGGGACACCTTGCCGGCGCTGCGGTCGACGTCACCGATCCCGAGCCACTGCCTGAGACAAGCCCGTTGTGGGATGCGCCCAACATGCTCATCACGCCGCACATCTCCGGCTGGTTCCACTTGGCTGCCACGCTCAATAACGTCGTAGACATCGCTGCGGAGAACCTACGCCACTTTCAAGCTGGCGAGACGCTTCGCTGCTGGATCGAACACTGATTGTTCCGGCGTTTTACCAAACGCCGGAACCCCTCGACGCTGCGAGCCCGCCGTTTGGCCAACCTGTGGGGTCTTCAAATTGCTAGAGCGTTGCTAAGTAATTCTTTGCGTCTTCTGCGCTCATTGCTGCGACGGGCGCATGCGAACAGAGTTTGACATCGTTGGTGACCAGTAGATCTGCTTGAGCGCGTATCGCTGCCGCAATGATTAAATCGTCTTCGTAATCGCCATGGAGCTCGCGTTGCCTGCTCGCCATCCATATATCGCTCAGGTCACAGGGCACTGGCGTGGCAAGCTGCGACAGCACGCTAAGACAATCCCATGCAAGCGATGTCGCTGCCGCAGCGGCATCTTGGGAAAGTGAACCATGCTCTCGCCGATACCATGCCTTATGTTCGCTTGAAATCAAATAGAACAGGTCTTTGGACGATGTCGCCGCATACAGCAAATCCACCTGCGCCGTGCATGCATCGCGTAATAACTCAATCGCCACCGAACGACTACGTCGTGAGGGAATGAAGTAATCGAGCCACACGTTGGTGTCAACCAAGATGCGCTTTGGAATCTCACTCATAGAGCCAGCTCATCTCCTCGCCATAGCGATCCGCATAGGCATTCCGTTTGAGCTCTTCGTCGTCCGATGGCTGAGCCTTGACCATATCGATTCCCGACTCACAGCAAGCGGCAGCGAACAGCTTCGACCCCTGATCCACAAGCTCGAGCTTACGTTTGGCGGCCTTTTCGCGCTCGCGCTGTTCCGCCCGGGCACGACTGGGCAGCAGGATATCCTCGAGCGCACCGGGGCGATCGGCCAGCGACGCTGCAAGCTGCCAGAGCGCTCGCACCGCTTGGCTCGGCGTCATACCGGCCTTGGAGAGAGCGGCGTCCCCACTCCTTTTAAGATCGGCATCGAGACGTACGTTGATCTGAGCGGCTGTTGTGGTCATGACCCCTCCTTAATACTTCAAAACTATCATAAAACTCTATGGTAGATACGTAAAGCATGTATAGCATTTATAAGTATTAGCCGTACTCTGTACACAAAAGGCCGCCGAGGCACATTGCACCTCGGCGGCTACGCATCACCGATCTAGTTCGGTTTCACCCTTTGCATTTGCCCAGATAAAACCGGCCAAAATTAACATCCCTTTTTGGCAGGTTTTAGAGTTCCACGCTTTCGGCGCCGTTGATGGTTAGGTTGTGCTCGTAGAAGGCGGTGAGGGCGCGGATGGCGTGCATTACGTCGCGGACGCCGCCGGTCTCGTAGCTTGAGTGCATGGCCAGCTGCGGCAGGCCCACGTCCACGGCGTGCATGCTCGCCTGCATATTGGACAGGTTGCCGAGGGTAGAGCCGCCGGCCATATCGCTCTTGTTGGCGAAGGCCTGCGTGGGCACATCGGCGTCGTCGCAGATGGCCTGGAACACCGCGCGGCTAAAGGCATCGGTGCAGTAGTGCTGGTTGGCGGCCTCCTTGATGACGATGCCGCCGTTGAGCACAACCTGGTTACGGGCGTCGCACTTCTCGGCGTGGTTGGGGTGCACGGCATGCGCGTTGTCGCAGCTCACGAGCATCGAGGCGGCAAGTGCGCGGTGGTACGACTCGTCATCAAAGCCAAGCGACCCGTTGATGCGGCGCAGCGCGTCAGCCAAGAACGTCGACATGGCACCCTGCTTGGTCTCGGAGCCAACCTCCTCATTATCGAAGCAGCAGAAGACCGAAACGTCGCGCGCGTTCTCGGCACCCAAAAATGCCTGCAGCGAGGTGTAGGCGCAGGCCAGATCGTCAAGTTTGGGCGTCGAGATAAACTCGTCGGCCCAGCCCCAAATACGCGCATCCTGTCGATTGACCAGGAACAGGTCGCGGCCCAGAATCTGCTCGGGCTCAACATCCAGCTCTTCGGCGATCAGGGCATCGAAGTCACCCTGCTTAAGCTCGCCGGCGCTGATGAGCGGGCACAGGTCGACGGCTCGGCTGGGAGCAAAACCCTCGTTGACGCCACGGTTCATATGGATGGCAAGGCTCGGGATAATAGCGACCTCGCGCTCGGTGGCAAGCAAACGACTCTCGATACGGTCGCCCTCGCGCACCAGCACGCGGCCCGCGAGCGCCAGCGGACGGTCGAACCAGGTGTAGTCGATCATGCCGCCGTAGGCCTCGGTGTTCAGGCGCAGCGTCTCGCCTGCGCCATCGAGCTCGGGCACGGCCTTGACCTTAAACGTCGGCGAGTCGCTGTGCGACGCCGTCAGCTGAAAATGGTAGTCGCCGGCAACGCCGTCCTCGCCCCACGTCGCGGCCAAGTCCTCGCCCACCTTAAAGGCGATAACGCTCGAGGTGTTGCGCTGCGTGTAATAACGCCCGCCCGGTTCGATATCCCACGCCGCATTCTCGGGCAGGTAGGTAAAGCCCGCCTCGTCGAGCTCGGCCATAATGGTCGCCGCCGTATGGAACATGCTGGGGCATGCCTCGATAAAGTCGATAAGATCGTTGGCGGCCTCGATATCATCGGCCGTCACGTGCACGCACTCGGGCGTTTCCTGATCCGTCATGTTCTCCCCTTTCGCTGGGCTGATGATCCCCTCCAGCATACCCCCAACTGACCGGCCTGTCCGACAAATCGAACGCCAAACAAAGCCAGACGCTCCAAACAGAAAAGTCGATGCTCTTGCGTTACAGGCAAACGACAATTGAATTGACAAGTTAACCAGTGGTAATTTCTGGTATTTTTGTTTACTGCCTTTAACTTTTTGCGGTAAGCAACATGAGTTCTATGGCAGTTACCTATCATGTGCGACGCACATGACCACTGTCCATCCGGGTGCAACAGGAAAGGAGAGCAGCACCCAACGACCGATCGATAGAAAAGAGGTTCTATGCACAACGATAACGCTGTGCTGCGCAAGCTCAACACTGTGGGCAGCAATGCCTGTCGAGGTGCGCTCATCGCTGCGATGACCGTCTCGATGATGCCTACCAGCGCTTTTGCCGCAGCAGCAACGACGGAGACCGGCTCCGAAGCTACCAACAACGCACCGATCTCCGCCACCAGTGAGGAAACGAAGTCCCTCAGCTCCGAGTATAGCCTGAGCGCCGTCTCTGACGACGCCACGTCCTCCTCAACCAGCTACGATTTGACCAAAATCGCAGATGGTACGTATGAGGGCACGGCCACGGCCGACTCGAAGGACCCGCTCAATAAAGCTGGCGACGAATGGAACGCAGCTGATGGAAAGTATGACGTCAACGTCAGCGTAACCGTCAAGTCTGGCAAAATTGCCAAGGTCGAAGTCGCCGACTACAGTAGCTTGGGCGACGATGACTGGGACCGCATGGACAAGGCCGTTAACGGTTTTAGCAAAAAAGGCACGTCCTATAAGGGCATCGTCGAGCAAATCGAGACTGCCGGCAACACTACCTCAATCGATGCTGTTTCGACCGCCACGATCTCGTCCAACGCCATCAAGGCTGCCGTCGATAATGCCCTGCAGACTGCCTATGACGAGCAGAATCCGTCGACCCCTGCGACCGACGAGTACACCTACGGCTACGCTGGCCTGACGTGGGCCGAGTATTGGGCTGGTGAAAAAGTGCAGGCGGCAGGGTCCTCCGCTTCGTCGAGCGAGCTCGATTCCCGCAACGAGGCCGACAAGGGCGCTTTTGACGTGGTGACCCGTGCAACCGCCAACCACGGCCTGCACCGCGGCAGCTACCAGTGCATGGCTACCATCTACACCAACGAGGGCGCGACGTTTGACCTGGCCACCTGGGCCGCCGACGGCAAGTCGTTCACCACGACCGACGGCAAGACCGTAACGTGGAACCGCGGCGCCATGACCTGCGACGGTGCAAGCTACACGCTCAAAGACTACGAGGTCACGGGGCTCAAGTACGTTCCCGTCAAAATCAAGACCAGCGACCTCGAGGCTTTTAAGGCGAGTCACAGCTTTGTCGCCAATGGCGAGACGCTCGCCGGCGGCTACACCGAAAATAACCTCCAGGCTTACTCCGGCCTGGTTGCGGACGTCGACGCCAACACCAACGGCATTAAGACCGTGACCAACAATAACGGAACCTTCAGCTTCTCGGCCGCCACCACCGGCACCGACTCGGGTATCAAGGGTCAGGAGCTCAAGACCGCCACGGACATTAAACCCACGGTTAAGGACGCGAGCGGCTCCTACGGCGAGTTCCTGCGCGTAGACCTCAACGGCAACTATGGCGACCTGGGCGCCAATATGCAAAGCGTCACCTGGACCTATTACGGCGACGATGCGACCTACACCAACGCCCTTGCCACCTACGGCACCAAGTTCGCAGCCGACAACTGGATGCACAAGTCCATGGGCATTCAGCTGGGCCTCACTAAATCCGAGCGCTGCCAGCTGCCCAAGGGCACCAACGGCACCGGCTACTGGAAGCTTACCGTCCACGCCTTGGGTTACAACGATTACACCTACACCTTCCAGGCGACTGACGACAACATCGTGGGCGCCAAGGAGCCGGTGACCGACGCCACCAAGGCCCAGCTGCAGGAGCTCTACGACAAGGCGACGTCCCTCGATAAGTCCAAGTACACCGAGGACTCCTGGACCGCCTCGTCCATCGAGACCGAAACCGCCGAGACCAAGGACCTGCTCGCCAAGAAAAACCTGGGCGAAGCCGAGGCCGCCGAGCAGATCACCCACCTGCAGGGCGCGCTCGACGCACTCGTGAGCCTGTATCCCCAGGCCGGTGACTACGTGCTCATGAACATCCCCTACGCCGATTTCTATGCCGCCGAGAGCAACAACGCCGGTACCGACATCGTGACCTCGGCTACGCTGCAGAAGACGCGCTCCAGCTTGGCGAGCGGTTCCTACCACGTCAATTCCGACGGTACGGATATCTCGGGCGCCACGTTTGCCGTCAAGGTGGGCGAAGGCGACATCGATTGGTCCAAGTTCACCCGCGTGACCGACGATAGCTCCGTTACCATCACCACCTCGATCAAGGGCAAGGAGTCCACGACAACCTACACGGGCAAGAACGCCCTGTTTGAGTCTGCGAGCTACTCTTACTACGTGCTGCCCGCCGGCGAGGTTCCGACCAATTACAAGGAGCTCACCTCCGATTCCGAGGGCAACCTGAGCTTTGGCGCTGTCGAGGGCAAGGAAACCACCGAACTTGCAAACGTCACCGCCGACTTTAAGACCTCCAGCAAGTACGGCGACTACGAGATTGACTTTAAGAACCTGCGCGAGCAGATGGTCGACGCCGACGGCAACCAGGCGACCGTATACGGTGCCGTGGTCAACGCCGCCGATGCGGACGGCACCATCGAGGGCTATGGCATGCGCGCCGTCGAGAACATCTGGAAGGGCAAGGAGATTGCTTGGAGCTGCGGTCTGGTCAACGAGTCTCACGGCAGCCCGCTGAGCTCGCAGTACTACAAGTCCATGATGGGCAAGACCATCAAGAGTGTGACGTTCTACACCTCTACGGGCACCTACACCGTTGCCATGGACCAGTACGTCCCCGTCAAGGATGCCGACGCCGCCATCAAGGCCGAGGATGCCTCGCTTGACGGTGCCAACGCCACCGTCATGGCCGATGTCACCCTGCCCGAGGGCTTCGACGCCGCCTATCAGATTGATGGCAAGGATGTCGAGCCGCTTGCCAGCAACGCGCGCAGCTCCGTGTCCGTCACGTTTGACGCCTCGGCTCTTAAGCCCGGCAGCCACACGCTGACCGCCATCGACAAGAAGGACAAGTTTGCCGATATCAGCACGAGCTTTACGGCAACCACCTCCAAGCTCGTTGCCAGCTTTGACGCCGCAAACCTTAAGCTCATCGCCGCCAACGATGCCACGGACGATGATCTTGCCAACTACCTCGCGAACATCTCCAAGGTCACTGTCAACGGTACCGAGTACAGCGCGCAGGGCCGCGGTGCGGTAAAGATCTTCAACGCCGACGGTTCGCTTAACCTGGCGGCCGCCAATCAGGATAAATCGCCGGTGTTCAATGCCAACGGCGACTACCAGATTGAGGTCGAGGCCACCGGCTACACCACCAACCTGCGCTTCACCTACACCAAGTCGGCCGACAAGACGGCGCTCAACGCCGCAATTGAGGCCGCTGCCAAGTTGAGCAACGACCAGGGCACCTACACCGCCGCATCTTGGGCTGCGTTCCAGGACGCGCTGAGCGCTGCCCAGGGCGTTAACGAAAGCCCCGCGGCTTCCGACGACGAGGTTGCCAACGCCCTCTCGACGCTCCAGAACGCTCAGGCCGCGCTCGCCAAGGCCGCAACGACCGACCAGAAGACCGACCTTAAGGTCGAGATTGGCCGTGCCGATGCGCTGAACGAGTCCGACTACACCGCCGACTCCTGGAAGGCATACCAGTCCGCGCTGGCTGCAGCCCAATCCGTGCTTTCGAAGGACGACGCCTCTGCTGCCGACGTCGAGGCGGCAACGACTGCGCTCAAGGCCGCCCGCGAGGCGCTCGCCAAGCCCAACCAGAGCTCCAAGGGCAACTCCACGAGCACCACGACGACCACGACGACGACCACCGATACCAAGAAGGCCAATGCATCCAAGAAGGACGCAAGCGGCCTCCCAGGCACCGGTGATACCCAGATCGCCACGGTCGGCATCTTCGCCGGTATCGGCGCCGTCATCGCGGCCGCCGGCGTCGCCATCCGCCGCCGCATGCAGCACTAGCGCCTAAAACGCGCGCCACGCGCTCGCAACGCAAGCGCCCGCAGCCCCAACCAGGGCTGCGGGCCTTTTCTCATACTCGACCACGGGAGACCACCCACAAATGGACAACTACCAACCCAAGCACTCAAAAGCCAAGGCGCTCGGCCACGGCCTCGCCACGGCAGGCTTCATCGTGCCCTCGATCGCCGTGGGCGCAACCGTAGCCCTCGTGGTGTCCCAGTACACCCCGCTCGTGGCCAAGACGGTCGCCGCCACGCCCGCGCAAGAGGCCGCAGGCGCCGACCTCAAGACCGTCGACACCTCCAACGTCCAGAAGGAGACGGTAACGCCGGCAACCGAATCGCTCGACCCCTCGGCCTATGGTATGGACGCCGCAAACCTCAAGGACGGCACCTATGAAGGCGCAGGTACCGGCTTTAGGGGCAGTATCACCGTGCGCGTGACCATCGCGGGCGGCAAGATCGTGGCAATCGACATAGTGTCGTCTGCGGACGACCCAGCCTACTTTGGGCGTGCCCAGGCTCTCACCCAGTCGGTGATTAGCGCTCAGTCGACGTCGGTCGACACTATCTCGGGTGCCACGTATTCATCAAAAGGCCTGCTCATGGCCATCAAAAACGCACTGGTCAAGGCATCGGGCGGGCTTGCCGAGGCTGTTGCCCCCGCCCCTGCGGCCGGCGGCTCCTCCAATAAGCCCCACCACACCATCGACCCCTTCACGCCCGCCGGCGGCTACGCAGACGGCGTCTACACCGACTCCGCCTGGGGCTACAGCGAGGACACGCCCGTCAGCGTGCGCCTGACCATCGCAAACGGCAAGATCACCAACATAGAACTCGTGAACACGGGTGACACACCCGAGTATTGGAGCCGCGCCTGGAACGCGCTCCCCGGGCTCGTCATGCAAAAGCAGAACGTCAATGTCGATACCGTGACGGGTGCCACGTATTCGAGCGAGGGCATCCTGGGCGCCATCCAGGGCTGCCTTAAGCAGGCCGCAGCCGGCACAAAGGACCCCGAGCC
>CABQHR010000025.1 GCA_902463875.1 uncultured Collinsella sp. | reverse complement strand
CCTTGAGGTTGCCATCGCAGCCGCCGGTAAACTCAACGCCCAGCACCTTGCTGCCGTCATCGGAAAGGTCAAGGTGAATATTGCGAGAGCATACACCCTGCGGCTTGTAATCAAACGAAATCATGCGATCCCCTCTCAGAATGTTATTCGAGACGACTATTATCCCCGTCTTTCCCTAAATGCAACGAGGCGCTTTGCCGGCAACACACATTACCAGCAAAGCGCCCTAAAAAGCTAACGTTATGCCCGAACCTACTCGAAGCTCAGCTGCTCCAGACGATCAAAGACCGTGTCGATACGGGTGAGGAAGTCCCACGGATCAAAGATCTCGTCGAGCTTCTCCTGACTGACGGTGCAGCGCGGGTCGGCCTCGAGACGTTCCTTAAAGGTGGGGCCGGAGACACAATCCTGTACCTCATGCCAGGTTGCCATGGCGTTCTCCTGCACAATGGCGTACGCGTCCTCGCGGGTGATGCCCGTATCGACGAGGGCCAGCAGCACCTTGGAGGAGAAGATGAGGCCGCGGGTCTTATTGAGGTTGGCCATCATGCGGGCAGGGTACAGCTGCAGGCCGTCGATAACGCGGATGAGGCACTGGAACATGTGGTCGAGCGCGATGAAGCTGTCGGCCTGGGCGACGCGCTCGGCAGAGGAGTGCGAAATGTCACGCTCGTGCCACAGGGCGACGTTATCGAAGGCAACCTGAGCGTTGGACTTCACGACGCGCGACAGACCGCAGACCTTCTCCATGGTGATCGGGTTGCGCTTGTGCGGCATGGCGGAGCTGCCCTTTTGACCCTTGCGGAACGGCTCCTCGGCCTCGAGGGTATCAGTCTTCTGCAGATTGCGAACCTCGGTAGCGATGCGCTCACAGGTGGCCGCGGTGGTGGCAAGAACGCCGGCGAGATAAGCGTGATGGTCGCGGCTGATAACTTGCGTGGACAGCGGGTCATGAACCAGGCCCAGGTGCTCGCAGACATACTCCTCGACAAACGGCTCGATGGAGCTGTACGTGCCGACAGCACCCGAGATGGCACCGAAGGCAACATTCTTGCGGGCGTCCTCAAGGCGATCCAGATCGCGCTTGAGTTCCCAGGCCCAAGAGCCAAACTTCATGCCGAAGGTCATCGGCTCGGCGTGGATGCCATGAGTGCGGCCGGCACAGAGCGTGTTGCGCTCCTCAAAGGCGCGACGCTTGCAAATCTCGCCGAGCTTCTTGACGTCCTCGATGATCAGGTCGCAGGCCTGGGTGAGCTGGTAGCACAGAGCCGTGTCGCCCAGATCGGAGCTGGTCATGCCATAGTGAACCCAGCGGCTGGGCTTGGGGTCGCCCTCGGGAACATCGGCATCGATGTACTCCTTCATGTTGGTCAGGAAGGCGATGACGTCGTGGCGCGTGACCTCCTCGATCTCGTCGACCTTTGCCTTCTCAAAGTTGGCATGGTCGCGGATCCACTGGGCTTCGTCTTTAGAAATGCCGATCTTGCCGAGCTCCGCCTGGGCCTCGCAGGCCAGGACCTCGATCTCCTGCCAAATGGCATACTTGTTCTCGAGGGAGAAGATATGTCCCATCTCCGGGCGGGTATAGCGATCGATCATAGCGGCTCCTTTTTGGTTATTGGCACGTTGGTCGTAACTCAACCATTGTACCGTGCGCGGGTGCGAGTATGGGCAGCAGGCATTAACCTAACATTTTGGAATTGGAGCGGGCAACGGGACGTCCGCGTATTTGCTTCGCAAATCCGCACCGGCTGCGGTCGATCTCCTCGGATTCACGGAGACGATGGGGAAGACTTTGTTGAATTGGCCGCCCCAAAGTCTCCCACGCTCGATGGAGCGGGCAACGGGACGTCCGCGTATTTGCTTCGCAAATCCGCACCGGCTTCAGGCGCCTGCCGGCGCCTTCGCCTGCTCGCTACAAACGCTTCGCGTTTGTTTTACGCTCGCACCCTGGCGGGTTCGAGTCCCGGCGCTTTATTGAAAAAAGCACGGCACCGGAACGGTGTCGTGCTTTTACTTTTTCTGGAGCGGGCAACGGGACTCGAACCCGCGAGTGTCAGCTTGGGAAGCTGATGCCTTACCACTTGGCGATGCCCGCATATGTGGGGGATAGTATAACGCGGTTGTCTTGTTCGATACAAGGGTGGCGATGCTTGTTTTAGCTGTGGAGATTCGTTTGAAAATCGCGTCAATTGTGGAGACGAGGACCTTTGACTTCCTGTTCACCTTATCTTCTACCTGCGCTTTTGCTTGATTGTTGTATTTGAGCTCAATTTGTCAGGAATTGGGCAAGCTTTTGGTCAGGCTCCGGTACTTACCCGCATGAACCTCGGGGGTAGCCTCATCCTACGCGTCGCAACCTCCCCATGCGGCGCACGAGGGATAAGGAGCAGCCATGTCCAACGCACCCACGCACTCTGTCCACAGCGCAATCGCAACAGGTCCGCTGCTCCTGCTCCTCTTCCTGCTTTTCGGCTGTCTGGCACCGGGAGCCGCATTTGCCGTCGATGGCTACGACCAGCTCGGCTTCCGCACTATTAGCGATGATTGTGGGCCCTTCTTCATCGGCAAGTATGAAGCTCAAGACGCCTCGATCGCCTACTGCATGAACCAGGAACGCCCCGGGCCCACCAAGCCGGGCGGTCCATGGCTCAACTTTGATCAAGGCTGGGTGTGGCTCGACGACGAGTTCGCGGCAATCGTTTGTCACGGATATCCTACCGCCACGTCGTTTGGCGGTTACCATCTTTCACCCGATCGCGCCCGCGCCGCCACCCAGCTTGCCGTATGGATGCTCAACGGCACTACCCATGTCGACGGCACCTACTCCTACACGACCGCTCAGGGCAAAACCAAGAGTGGGCACTTTACCGCCGACAATGAAGTCGTGGCGGCTGCGCGGTGGCTCCACGACAGCGCAAAATCAGGAAGCATCAAAGCCGCTCCGCACCGCGCGCGGCGCTATATAGGAACCGTATCGGGCGGCAGCAAACGCCAAGATATGCTCTATGTACTGCCGGCGGTCTCTGTTTTCTTCCAAAAGCAGTCTGCAAACGCTGCCATTACCAGCGGAAACAATACTTATCAGTTTGACGGGGCAACATTCGATGTTTTTGAGAGCGCCAGCGGCGCGCGTGTCGCCACCGTCCAGATGGACAGCAACGGCCGAGCGCAGGCGACACTCCTACCCAACACGGCATACTACCTAGTTGAGACAACAGCGCCAGCTGGTTATATCCCCCTGCACGATCGCATTGCCTTTACCACGACGGATAACGGCGGATACGTCACCATTGATGAACAACCCGGCACCATTACCTTGCGCATTGTAAAGCTCGACGCCGCAACGAATGCAGGCCCCCAAGTTGGAGCTTCGCTCGCAGGAGCAGAATTCGTGTGCGTATCGCAATCAACCCCTGGATGGACACAAACTCTCAGGACCGATGAAAGCGGTCGAGCTACCCTCACCGATGTCCCCCTGGGAACCTTTACCATCTATGAATCGAAGGCGCCCGAGGGCTATTTGCCCTCCGGTGACAGTTGGTCTTACACCGTTGGAGCCGACCAACTCGGCGATTCAGGCGTGGTCGAGATCGAATCTCGCGTTTCCGATATCCCCATTGCGTTTGACCTTGAGATTTCCAAATTCAAGGACTACGGCAATAGCGATCAATCCGGCCTGGAGCAGCCGGCAGGAGATGTTGTCTTTGAGGTTGTCAGTAACAGCTCTCAGCAGGTTGTTGGCACACTGACTACAAACATCTATGGCTTTGCCTCCACCAAAGACCAGCCCGAAGCATGGTTCGGCACAGGCAAGCGACCAGCCGGTGTCCACGGAGCCGTCCCATACGACCGCGCCGGCTACACGGTTCGTGAGGTTCCGGAAACCGTCCCCGAGGGTTTTAAACGTGCGGGGGAATGGACCGTCGAGGCCAATCAGATTTCCGACGGCGCCGAGCTTCAATATATCGTGGACAACCACGCTCTGTCGACGCATCTCCAGATTGTAAAACGCGATGCCCAAACAGGCGCTTCTGTTCCCCTAGCCGGATTCACCTTCCAACTCCTCGACAGCAATCACAAACCTGTCTCACAAACATGCTGGTATCCAGCACATAACGTAATGGACACCTTTACGACTGACGCGACCGGCACCGTCACGCTGCCCGAATCGCTCGTGCCGGGCACCTATTATGTACGCGAAACCTCGGCCAAAGAGCCCTATCTTGTCGGCGGAGAGATCGAGGTAAACATACCCGCCGATATAAACCTAACGCCCGTTGCAATCGTCTCGTATTATGACCACGCCGCGACCGGAAACATCAGGATCGTTAAAACCGATGCCGTAGACGGCAGCAGCCTCGCGGGCGCCATCTTTGAGATCCGCGCCTCAGGTGATATCGTGCGCCCCGACGGTAGCATTGCCGCGCTCGACGGCGAGGCTGTCGCTACCGTCACGACGGATGAAACTGGAGAAGCACGCGCGGACGACCTCCCGCTGGGATCTGGCACCGCACGCTACGAGGTTGTCGAGACTCAAGCGCCGACCGGCTTCTTGCTCGACCGGACGCATCATATCGTCGACCTTACCTATGCCGACCAGAAAACACCCGTTGTGGAAGCACGGCTTAACGTATCCGACGATTACACCAAGGTTGATATCTCCAAGGTCGATGCAAGCGGAGAGCAGGAAGTGAAAGGCGCACAGCTCACCTTATATGGTCCCGATAAAACCGAAATAGACTCCTGGACCTCATCCGACAAGCCGCACCGCATCGAACATCTTGCACCCGGCACCTACTCGTTGCGCGAAACGATGTCTCCGCGGACCCATGACCTTGCCGAGGAGATAACGTTTGAAATAAAGGATACGGGAGAAGTCCAATCCGTCGCGATGAAGGATGCGCCCATCGAGATCAAAGGACAGGTCGACAAGCGTCAGGAACTTGTCCAACCTATCGGGAAGGGTCTGTTGGCTAACGGCGATGGAAAAAACCGCGCCGCGATGCAAACCAATACGGATGGGCTTTTCTCCTATACCATCGATGCTCGAAACGATTCCGCTACTTGGGTTGATGAGTTTACGATTACCGATGATCTTGAGTGCGCCAAAGACGGCACGGCGAGATTCGTCTCAATCGAAACCCCCGTCGCCATCGGCGACCTCAACGGTCTGTGCAACGTGTGGTATCGCACGACGCCGTTGGACTCGACAGACGTCGATGAGCCGGCAAACGCGACGCTTGACGATGGGCACGAAAATCCTTGGCTTGAGTCCGACGAAGTAAAAGAGAGTCTGGGTGAAGATTGCCGCCTCGTCGATTACGACGGCTGGCACCTCTGGAAGGCGGATGTCTCGACCACGGAATCCGCCACACTCGAGGCGAAAGAACTCGACCTTGCATCCAATACCGTCGTGACGGGCATTCGCATTGAATACGGTGCGGTAGCCGCCGACTTTACGACTCGAAGCGATACGGATTCTTGGACCCGTGATGATCTCAAAGATGAGCACGACGACCTTGACGATGCCAAAGCAATCCTTGGCACAGATGCTCGGGGCGCAGTCGTGCACATGCAGGCAACGTCGGCTTACACACCCCAAACTGCACTCACCAACAGCGCACGCGTCGATCTTTGCCGCAACGGCGGCGGCGATAAACTTGAGTCACATGACGAGGACAGTGTCATTCAACGCTGTACCCTACCGCAGGACCTACCGGCAACAGGATCAGCTCCCATCGCCGCTTGCATCACCGCGCTCCTGACCTCGGGTGCCGCAGCCCTATGGTTCGCTCGCCTTAGGTCAATCCCAAAGAAGCGCTAGCACGATGAAAAAGCGGACGAGCCAGTCCCCCGGCTCGCCCGCTTTCAATCATTTAAATCGCCGCATCTACTCTGCAGACGAAGATCCACCATCAACGATTGCTTGCTCGGACTCAGGAATCCCATCGGCACCCGTGCTCTGTTCTTGCTCCACCTCTTCGCTGATTGCGGAGGCGGGGGTCGAGCCCTTCGCGCCCACGATGTAGGCAGCTCCAAGCCCTAACGCAATGGCAATCAAGGTCAAAATCACGTAGACAGGCCAATGGCGCTTAATATACGAAAACACGTTGACTCCTTAGAGCTCCGTCTACGAACGGCGGATAACCTCGGTCACGACCTCGGATACCGTGGCAATGTTCGTCGGGTTGACATTGTGGGGCAGGTCGTCCTCGGTACGAGCGCAAGCCAGACGCGTGCCGTCCACGCCGGCGATGGTGAGGGCTCGGCGGCTCGCCTCGAGCGCGGCGTAGGCATCGGTCTTGGCATAGGGCATCTCGAGCGCGCCACAATCGACATGGAACGACTTGCACACCTTGCTGACCAGGTTCATGATGCGGCGATCGCCCTTGAGCAGCTGCTGTTCGCCCTCAACCGTCACCACCGAAAGCCTACCGGCGCCGACGGATTCAAGATTGATGAAGAAGACGCCGCGGAGCTTATCGCGATGCGAAGCCAAGAAGGCCTTCATACCGGAGCCATCACAATCCGAGGCGCCCGTTGCCACAAACCAGATATCGTGACCGAGCAGCTCATCGTCGCCCATAGAGGCGACAGCCGAGAGCATATCTTCGGAAGAAGCGCCGTCGGAAGACGTAGCGCCGCCCTTCCAGCCATCGTTATCGTCCTCGAAATTATCCCACGAACCGATGCCGCGACCGGACTTCTTGGCATCGTAATCGTCTTCGACGCCCAGCCAGTCACTCATGCTGTCCTGTTCGTTTTTCTTTTTACGACCGAACAGGCCGCCCAGGCCGCGCTTGCGAGACTTAGGTGCCGCAGGGGCGGGAGCCGAAATGGTCTCGATCGGCTGTGCGCCCGACGCAACGGGCATAGGAGGCGCAACGGGTGCCGATGTGGGTTCGGGACCCTGAGCGGTAGCAAAGGGGTCGTTGACCTGTGCGGAGGGATCGGGAAGGTCGAACAGCGACGTGCGAGACGCAACGTTTGTCTGCTTCATCGACGGCAGCGACGGATCGGGAACCGAAGCCAGCGGAGACGAGGAGGGTGCAGGCGACGGTGCCGACGCCGGATCGGGAACATTCATCTGCGGACGCGGCGATGCTTGGGAGGAAATCTGGGCCATAAGGGAATCGACCGTTTCGTCCTGAGTGGGAGCGACATCGGCAACCGTGGCACCGGAACCACTCGGGATCGGCATGGTGAAAATCTGCGTGGAGTAAGGCCTCGACCCATCTGTCTCGGGAGCCTCGGAAACCGCAGGCACTTCCTCCTGCTCGACCTCGGTCGAATCACCTTGATCGGCTGCCGCGTATTGCTCTTCGTCACAGTTGACCTCGACGGGCTCGTGCCCGGCGACATCTTGGATTTCGGCAGCATCAATAGGCTCGTCATCGTCTGCCGCGTCGCCCTGCTCATCGGAAACAGGAAGGGGCTCGGCAATCGCGGTGCCTTGCTTTTCAAACGTTATCGTGGAATCGAACTGCGCGGCATCAAACGACATGGTGCTATCGACGTGCTGCTGAGCCTCAAAGGACGTTGTAGCTTCGCCGGCGTCGACAGGCACGGACTGCATAGCCTCGTTCTGCTCGAACTCTTGCGCCGCGCGCTCACGTGCCGCCTCGGCTGCCTGCTGCTGAGCGATAGCCTCCTGCTCGGCAGCCTCGCGTGCGGCAGCGCGCTTCCCCTCGAAATCGTCGACAAATTTCCTGCCCTTTGCAAGCGCACCCTTAAAGAAGTTGGAAGCGCTGGCGCCAATCGAAGAGAACGCGGATGCAATATCGGCATGGGGCGTTGCCGCGGGAATCTCGGCCGAGAAATCAGTATCGCTCTCGTAAGACACGCGCCTCGGCTGTTCAGCGTAATCGTCGTCAGGCTCGTCCGTAACGTCTTGCGCCGGCGCGGCGGGAGCCAAAATGTCAAGTCCTGCCGCGGGATCGATCGCGGACACCGCCTCGGGCTCGGCAACGGCAGCGGCAACCGCGGCAGACTCATCATCCACGGCGACAACGGGCGCAGATGCAGTCACGACGGGGGCAGGCTCGGGCTCAAACGTCGGCTCCTCGCCTTCCTCGTAATCGAGCGCGCAGGACTCGGGAAGCATTCCGAGCGCACGGATGGCATCCGAACCAAAGCGGATGTTGCCGGCGGCATTGCGATAGAGCCTGGGCTCGGGCTCGGCCGCGACAGGCTCCTCCGCCGGCTCGGCAGTGGGAACCTCGTCATTGAACTCTTCGGCCTGGACAGCCTGATTCTGATCCTCGGGCACGATGGCGCCAATCAGCGTCTCGTCGGCAGACGCACCCTCAAAGCCCTCGATCTGCTCGTCGAAAGCCTCGCCCTGTTCGGGCTCGGTCTGAGCGTCGGGAGCAATCGGCTGACCGAACTCGTCCTCGGCGTAGGTAGACTCTTCATACTCGATGGTGTTGCCGTAGTCGTTTTGCTGTTGGGCCGCGGCATACTCCGCTGCTGCGCGCGCCATCTCCTCGGCACGACGCTTCTGCTCCCCAAAATAGGTATCGAACGGAACATCGTCGGGAAACTCGTTTTCGCCCTGGAAGGGAGCAACGTTGTCCATAACGCCGAGCATAGCGGCGACAGAAGACTTGTTGCACACCGCGCCGGACGTATAGGGAAGCACAAAACGGTTAGAAATGATGTTTGCCGCGTTGGCGAGCGCAACGAGGGAAGCGAGGATCGCGACAATCCACAGCAGAACCTTGAGCGCGCCGGGGAGCGGCAGGATACGCAAGATGGCAACGGCAGCAGGGGCAACCGTGGCAACGGGCAACAGCTTGGCGATGAGCGCACGATACGAAGCATAGGGCTCGCGGGCGAGCAGCTCAGCACGGGGAGAGTCGTAGTGTGCGACAACGACCACCGGGCGGTTGCGCGGAGACGCGAGCGGGCCCGAGGCCTTGTGGTAGGCGATGACATTTTGGCTCATGCCCGTCTTGCCCAGGCGCGAAACCACGGGGTGGCCCGTGCGCTCGAGCACGTAAAGAACGGCACCGACAATGGCCAGCAAGGTGCCGACCAAGCCGATGCCGCCGCCGATGCCCATCAGCAGGGCGCCGGCAAACGCAAGAATACCGGTAACGGCAAATGCCAACCTGCTGGGCGCCGGGGCATTGAACTCCTGAACCTCGGGATCAAAGCCGTGGTTGCGGAAGATCTGAGCGATATCCTCGGCAGCCAAGCGCTCTTCTTCGCTGCATGCCGGCGTGATGCCGGTGTTCTGCAGCAGGTGGTTAATATAGTTCTGGGTGTTCGCCATGTGCGCTCCACATCCATAATCCGACAAATAGGCCCAATGCATGCACATTAGAACCGTATATAGTCGAAAGTATACCCCGAGCGAGCGCAAACGACCGAATTCGGGCCATCTTAACGCCCCGAGCGGACAAGGATATAGCCTAATCTCCATATCGGACTAAAATCATGGCAGCAAACCACCTTCTCATGCGAGGACTCTATGACGGCAAGCGACGCGACCGCGACAATTAAAAAGGGGAATTCGGAGCCCAGTTTCGATAAAACGGCTCAGCGCATCCTCAATCTTTTCTTTGTGCTCAACAGCTCCCCCGAACCGCTGACGACCGAGCAGATCGTCTTGGATTCTGACCTGGGATATGGCTCGGGCAATATCGACTCGGATAAGCGCAAGTTTCGGCGCGATCGTGACAAACTGCTCGAACGCGGCATCTTAATCAAGGAGGTTCGCCCCGCCGGCGCGCAGGAGACCGAGGAAAGCTCATGGACAATCGACCGCGAGCACACGTTTGCGGCAGGCGGCCTCATCACCGCAGACGACGCCGATATCCTGCTCAACGCTATCGACCAGACAATAGCGGCCGGCTCATCCACTTTTGCCGCGCCGCTTGCCGATATTCGTTCCAAGATTGCCTACCTCACCGGCAGGACGACGGCGGACGAAGCACCGATCCGCCGCTCTCCCACCGTCGATGCGGTATGGAGCGCCTTTGCCGAGCGATGCGCACTGCGATTTTTATATCAGAACGGACGCGGTGAGCAGAAAGAGCGTACCGTCTGCGTCTACGGCATGTTCGAGCGCGAGGGCGTTGCGTACTTCTGCGGCCTCGACAATGCCACCGACGACATCAGGACATTCCGCTGCGACCGTATCGTTCGCGCTTGGCGTCCTTCGAAGGCCTACGCCATCCCTGCAGACTTCAATCTCAACGACTACCTGTTCTTTGAATTCGATTTTGCCGACCGCCCGCCCGTTGCGGCTACGTTCTCGTTCGCCCCGCAGACGCAGATCGATATGATCAACGGCCTCACGCGCGGGCGAGGTGAGCTCGCACACACCGATTCGGGATGGACTTGGACCGTTGACGTGCGCGATCTTGAAGCCGCCGCCTCATTTTGCATGGCCCACGCCATGGACGGCATGAGGCCCATGGCCCCCAAATCGCTCAAGCAGGCGTGGAACCACCTCATTGAAAGGACGGTGCACGAGCATGCCCGTGCGTAAACTCACCAGCGAGCAGAGGCTCTCGCGCGCCATCGACATTATGGAGGCCCTCTACGCCGCCGGCGAGAGCGGCATGACACGAACCGAGATTTGCAGTCGCTTTGACATCACGGGGGCGTCGCTCGACGAGATTCTCGAGATCGTCTCGACGCTCGCGGACCGAGAATCGGGTGCGCGTATCATCTGCGAATGCCACGGCGAGCGCGTGGTCCTCACCGGTGACGCCGGGCGTGTACTACCGCTGCGCCTGGGTGCCGCCGAGGGCGCTGTGCTCAACCACGAACTTGAATCGTTGGGGATCGAGCCCCAGGCGGCGGCTCGAATTCGACATGCTCTTCTACCCGAAGAGCTCGGCTATAACCAGCACGTCTTTGACACCGTCAACCACGGGTCGCACTGGCAGCAGCTGAGCTGCGCCATTCAGGACGGTGTTCGCTGTCGTATCTCGTATCGCTCGATGGACGATGCGCGGCCACGCGAGCGTCTGGTCGACCCCTTGCGCATTACAGCAAACGGCGACCAAACATATCTGATTGCCTGGGACATCGCGGTCGATGAGCAGCGCACCTATCGCATGGATAAAATCGAGGGACTCGCCTTGACGGAAGACTCCGTCGTGCCTCACGCACCGGACGTTGCATTCCTCCACGATTCCCTTGCCCGGACGCAGCGTAGCGCAAAGCTCTTGATGCCATTCGATATGGCGGAGCATCTGGACTGGGCCGGCATCACCCTCATCGAACGCAGCGGGACAGACATGGCAACGGTAACCGTACATTACGGCTCCGAGCGTTGGCTGCTGAGCCAGATAATCGCAGCGGGCGGAGCCATCCGCATCTTGGATGACCCCGCCCTGTCAAAGCGTCTGTGCGATATGGCAAAAACCCTCGTCTGTCCGCTTTAGCGCCGCCGCTCGTGGCGTGCACGCCACAGCTGTAGATAGTGCCCGATCTGCGCCGATTCGATGCGCTGGTAGGAGCTCGTGGGCAGCGACGTTAAGAACTTCTTTCCGTAGCCCTTCGTCACCAGGCGCGGGTCGGCCAGAATCAGCACGCCGCAATCGGTCGACGAGCGGATAAGGCGGCCGGCCGCCTGCTTGACCTCGAGCACTGCCTCAGGCAGCGAATAGCGCGCCCAAGCGCGGTCTTCGCGCAGGTTGCGCTCGCACGAGAGCGGGTCCGTGGGGCTTGAGAACGGCAACTTGGGAATGATGACGCAGCGCAGCGTCTCGCCGCTGGCGTCAAACCCCTCCCAGAAGGCCTTAAGCGCAAAAAGCGATGAGGTTGGCTCGTTGATAAACCGGTCGCGCAGGCGACGAGGAGATGAGTTGCGCTGCTGGCAGTTGAGCTCCAGACCCGCACGGGCCATCTTGGGCTCGACGCGATCGTACAGCTCCTCCATGTCACGCCTGTTGGTGAACAGCGTGAGCACCGAGCCGCCCATGGCAAGATGAGCGTCGACCAGCACGCGCTCGAGCGCCGTAAGATAGCTCTCACGATCGCGCGGATCGGGGATATCGCCCGCAACGACTACAGCCATGTTCGAATCGAAGTCGTAGCTCGAGTCCAAGTGCAGCGATGAGGATGTTGAAGCACCGATGCGATCGAGGCCGACCGCATGGTTAAAGTGTTCAAAGCTTTTGGACACCGTCATGGTCGCCGAGGCAAAGATAGCCGTGTGAACCTCGGGCAGCCACTCGGTTGCCAAGGCCTCGCCAATATCGATGCGCTCCGCGGTCATCGACTCGCCGCCGGCACGCAGCCTGCGATTGACCTGCAGCGAATACACGTAGTGTTCATCGGTGCCGTCAATGATGAGCTTGAGGTTCTCGGCCAGCTCGTGCAGGCGGCGCGAGATATCACCCAGGTCGACAACAACCTCGGGCTTGTCGGCGGCGACGGCTTGTACCAGCGCGTCGACGCTCTTGTCAGCTTGTTCCAATGTGCCGATGGCAGCGTAGGCCGACTGTAAGAAATCATGCCAGTCGTCAGATTCGCGCAGCTCGGGGCCAATCCATAGATTGGCATTGTCATAGCCCCCACGGGCACGGCGACCGAGCTCGCGAACGCCATCGAACACGCCGGCGATCGCCATGCTCGCGCGCGCAACCGTCGACGTCGCCTTGGCAGTAAGGCCCAGATAGAGCGTAGAGCCCTCGGAGGTTGCCAAATCACGGGAAACCTGGCTTAGCGCGCCGGTGCTCGAGCCACCCAGACGCTCAAACAGAACGCGTGATTCGTCCGCCGACACCACGCGCGCCCATTGACGGCGTGCCTCGCGCTCGATGGAATGGGCCTCGTCGATTACCCAATGACGAATCGGGGGCAAGATTCTGCCCTCGGCCGCAACATTGCGGAACAGCAGGGAATGGTTGGTGACCACCACATCGGCATGCGCCGCGCGACGGCGGGCGCCGTGGACTAGGCATTTATCGGGGAAAAACGGGCATAGGCGACGGGCGCACTCGCGCGACGCCGTCGTAAAGTCGGGACGGTTGACGCTGCGCCAGCGAATGCCGAGCGAGTCGAGGTCGCCATCGGCCGACTGACACACGTACGCCATGATGACCGCGACTGCCGTAAGCGTGTCGGCAGGATCACGCTTAGTCGTAATTTCGACTTGGCCGCGGCTCATGCGCTCAAGCTTGCGCAAGCATGGATAGTGGTCATAGCCCTTGAGGGCGCAAAACGATAGGCCTCCGTCCAGCTGCTCAGCAAGTTTGGGCAGCTCGTGATACATGAGCTGGTCGGCAAGATTATTCGATTTAGTCGCGATACCCACCGTGATGTTGTTGCGGCGCGCGGCCTCGGCAAAAGGCACCAGGTAAGCCATCGATTTGCCGACGCCCGTCCCCGCCTCAATCACGCGATGCGTTCCCGTAACGAGCGCGTCACGGACCTCGAGCGCCATCGCGATCTGCTCATCGCGCGGCTCGTAGGTGGGATACATGCGATTGACCAGGCCGCCCGGGGCATAGTCCGCCTCGATTTCCTCGCGGCTCGGCATCTTAAGGACCGGTAGCTCGTCCGCATCAACGCGATCATCGGCCCGATCGGCCTTGAGAACGTCGGCGCGGGCGGCGCTGAGAGAGAAGATGGAACCGGGGTTCTGTCCCGCCAAGAAGGAGAAGATGGGACGATAGGACCAGGGTACGTCGGGGTACATGTCGGCCAGGCGCGCCATCAAGCCCTGAGGCAAGTCGGTGAGCGCCACGAGTAACACGCGCCACACACCACACAAGGCGTCGACATCGGCGTTGGCGCGATGCGACACCGAGTCGCAGCCAAACAGGTCGGCCATGAAAGACAGCTTATGCGAGGCCAGGCGCGGAAGCGCGATGCGCGACAGCGCCAGCGAATCGATCCAGATGTCACTGACGTTGACGCCGCCCTTGACCGACTCGATAAACGAGCGGTCGAAGGTGGCGTTATGTGCGATCACCGGGCAGCCGCCGACAAAATCGGCGAGAGCGGCGACAGCCTCAACGGCCGACGGGGCATCTGCCACATCGGCGTTTGTAATGCTCGTGAGCTCGGTAATCTCGGCGGGAATCAGCTGCTTGGGATGCACGAAGGTATCGAAGCGATCGACAACCTCGCGGCCCGAAAGGCGAGCCGCCGATATCTCGATAAGCTCGTTGTCCTGCACCGAAAGACCCGTGGTCTCGGTATCGAGGACGATAACATCTTCCTCGATGAGACCAAACGCTTGGGTTTTGGCGCGCTCGGCAAGCGTGGCATAGGAATCGATGACAAACTGCGGCGTTCCCGACGAAACAGCGTCCTCGATTAGCATGCAACGCCCGCTCGACGAAGTCCCATGCGAATCAGGCTGTCACAGACCTGCGGGAACGTCATGTCATCGGTGTGGCGAATCTCATCCGGATACAGCGACGTATCGGTCATGCCGGGAATCGTGTTGGTCTCGAGGATAACGGGGCCGTCCTCGCTCACGATAAAATCGCTGCGCGAGATACCCAGGCAGCCGAGTGCCTTATGGGCAGCACAGGCAAGCTCCTGGGCACGAGCGTAGTTCTCGGGCGAAATCTGCGCCGGAATGCGATGGATGTCCGTAGGGTCGACATACTTCACGTCCAGATCGTAGAACTCGCAGTCCTCGGGCTTACGGATCTCGACAATCGGCAGGGCGCGCACGTCATCCTCGCCGTATACGCCGACGGTGATCTCGGTACCCTCGAT
>CABQHR010000024.1 GCA_902463875.1 uncultured Collinsella sp. | reverse complement strand
CGATGGGCACCTCGCCCTCCATGTTGTAGATCTTGGCAAAGATTCGGTTGAGCTCCTCTTCGTTAGCGCGAAGCTGCTCAAAGCGAGCATTGACCTCGGCCTTGCGAGCCTCGTATTTATCAGAAAGTAAGATTGACATGGACAATCTCCAAACACACTTGAACTAAATTTACAAGGCAGTCAAACGACCAATTCCCCCGTGCTTCAAGCCATTAGCTATTTCGGTAATTCACCAATCAACTTGACGCGTTCATACGACAGGAACATGCGGGCGGAAATCTGACCTTTCGCATTAGTGTCCTGGAAATAGAGAAAAGGCTGTCGTTTACCGTTACTCGCAGACTTTCGTTTAACCTCAGCAAACTGACCATGAGCAATGGAATTGCGCAAATGTCTGTACAAACCATCAAGGGTAAGAATGGCGTCGTAAGGTTTGGCATCCGAAATGGTTATTGCCTTTTTATCCTTATCGGGAAATAGACCGTACCCATCTTTCAGCATTCCGATCGGCGTTTTAGTGAAAGCTAGGAACTCATTATTTGAGCTAGGAATGCCGCCGTCAGCGAGCCCGTTGCTAATTAGATGCTTTGCGACCCCTCTTAACTCATAGTTCACATAGAAACGATTCCCATCCAAATCAGCAAATAGCGATTGGATGCAGTTCAAAGCAAGCGAATTGTCAATACTGTCCAAAGCAGGCAAATGTTTTCTAACAGCCGATGCTTTTGGCACCGGACAGCCCGTAAGTAAGTTATTGAATAAGAATAAAGTGCGTTCCTTATTCTCCGTGCGCGAATTAACCCAACCCGACCTGCCACACGACGTTAACGCTTTGATTTTCTTTCCACCCATAAGGCATCAGACCAATGGGTGCCGTATGAAATCCCAGGAGATTTCAAACGAGTCCCAGTCGGTTTTTGATAGTTCGCGACACGAGTCGACCATGTCGTTGACCAACGGCTCATGCTCGTCGTTCTGGATGATCGGGTAGGTTGCGATTTGCCCAACCTCGAAATTTAGAGTCGGCGAGAGCATGCTTGCAACGCGCATGATCACAGAGCTGTTACAAGCTCCCTGGAGATACTTGAGTGATTTCTGGTCGCTAAAAACGCTCGTACCCGCCACGTCAAACATATGGCCAGCAGGCTTAAAGCGAAACGCAATAGACCCGCTCGAGATTTTTGACCATGTAATCGAAGGCATAAAAAAACAGTCGGGATTTCGAATCACCGAACCCGCGAACTCTCGAACTAGGTGGCCATTGCTCTCCCAATTGATAACGCATTCATTATTACCGTACCATTTACGGAAATCGCCTCCCTTGTTGTAGGGGAACCATTTACAAGCGCTTTCAATCGACTCTTGAATAGACCCACAGGAGTAGATGCTCTTACAACCATCAACTTCCCACCACTCGCGAACGAAACGAGCGTTTTCACCAGTAGCAAGCCCTTGACGCGGTTTTCCGTACTCACTGAGTTGCTTTGCGTTTCCAAACGCATCCAGAAGCGCGTCGCTAGCCCAGTAGGCTATGGGGGTGCCGGGGATCTGTTTGAAGGTCTCGGCGTCGCGACGGTAGAACCAGCCGCAGTCGGGATTTCGGATCGCCTCGAGCAGCTTGAGGCGCTTCGCCTCGCTGCCGCTGATGTCGACGAGGCGCACGTAGGCACCCTCGAATGCCGCGCTGCCGTTGTAGATGACGTCGGCGGTCACATTGACGACCTCGCCGCCGATGGCGTCGAATGAGCGGGGGCCGAGGTGCGCCATTGAGACGATCGTCTTGCCGCCGATAAGCGAGGAGCGCATCTTCTCGAAGCTGCCCAGGAACATCCAGCTCTGCATGGTGACCATAGCCGCGTAGCCGCGGTCCCTGGTAAGGCTGAACCCACGCTCGATGAAGCACGTGCACAGGTCACTCTTCACGTCGGGGTAGTTCTTCTTGACCCATTTGCTCATGAAGGGGTTAAAGCTGCTGCTGCCCATATACGGAGGATTCGCCACGGTGCAGGTAAAACGACGGGACAGCTTCTCGCAGATGGCGGCAGCGCTTTCGAGCTTAGTTTTGGCCGTAGCGGCAAAAAGGTCATCGGAACAACTCGCGGCGGCAGCCTTGAGCTCGTCGATCTCGTCCTCTGAAGGATTGAGCAGCGAGCCGATCTCGCCCAAATGACTCAGCTCCTCGGCGAGCTTCTTGTTGCCCGGCAGCTCGTCCTCCCCTAGCGGGATGCTCGAGAGCACGGTAACGTCGGCGCGAACGCCACGCCTAAAGAAGCGACGGTCGTGCTCGCGGGCGCACATGGCAAGCGCCAGCTCCGCGATCTGCGCCGCGCGGGAATCGATTTCCATGCCCGCAAGGTTTTTAGTAAGAATAAGCTCGGGAATCTCGCGCTCACGATAGCCGCGCTCCTCGTACATATGGAAGAGCAGTTCAAACGCATAAACCAGGATATGGCCCGAGCCGCATGCAGGGTCGCAGAGGGTTATCTCCTCAGGGCTCGAGATGCGGATGAAGTCCTCGTGCTCAGCATCGGGCTCAATGTAATACTCCATGCGCTCGCGTAGTGAACTCCCCGGATTGTTGAGCATCCACAGACGGCCGAGCGAGTTCTCGACCATGTAGCGCACGATCCACTCGGGGGTGAAAAGCTGAGTGGCGGGTGCGATGTCCGCCGCCGCTGCCTTGCGCTTGGACTTGAAGAACTCGTCTTTAACGTCGGCATTGTAGTACTGATACATCCAGCCCAGAACGGTCACGCCCTCGCGCCAGTCCTCGTCAGTGAGGACGGCATTGAGTTTGCCCACCACACTGTCGGCCATCATGAGGCCTTGGGGCAACAGCAGCTCCATGGCTCCGCCCACGCGCTCAAAGACGCCCGGCAGGCAATCGGCGAGCTCCTCACACTGAGCCACAAACAGGTAGCCCCACAACGGTTCATCCAAGCCCGCCATCTTGAGCTCGGCTATGCGATCGGTATCGGCCGTCGTTATCTCCACATCCAGTGCGTTCTCCACGGCCTCGCTGCCATGGCTGCCGTCCGCACGACTTAGCATGCGCATGCGGCTGGGAAGCCATCCGCGTGCATCCATGAAGCGAATGGCCACGATGCGGTTGAACCAGGTGTAGGCCGCACGGTCGCGCAGCGCCTCGTGACCCACCTCTGCCTGCATGCGCAGCAGTTCGTCGCGCTGCTCAATCTCAGCCGGACTTAGGGGCAGGCCGTTGACGGTCTCGGACCCAACGGGCGCGGGTGCAGGTTCGGTGATACCGTAGCGCACCATCTGCGCCTCCACGCCTTTGATGAGCTCCGTACGGGCCCAGGTGCAGAAGCTCTTAAGAGCAGAATCGTTCATGGTTGATGAGCCTTTCTAAACGCCATAAGCCACCGGTGCGCGCTTTGGCACCGGTGGCTCCGCGGGTTAGTTGATACGGATCTCGTCGTTTGCAGCGAGCGCCTGCATAAGGCGGGAGCGCAGGTCGTCCACGTAGCGCTCCACGTCCTCTACGGACAAGAGACGACTCGGCTTGACCAGATCGGCGCGGCGCACAGTCTTGATCTTGCGCTGGGGCTTGGGCGCGGGCACGGGAGCAGACGATGCGGCGCCCTTGTTGGAGACCTTCTTGACCACCTCACCCGTACTCATGACCTCGGTGGTGCGGCGCTCGTTGTCCATACGCACGCGGGCCTCATCCACAGCGTCGTACATCTCGTTGGCCGCCACACTGAGCCAGTCGCCCCAGTTAGTTGCAACAACGCTCAGTTCGTTGAGACTTTGAGCGCTGTGGGCACGGTTTTTGAACGACTCGTATTTGGTGCCGGCGTCTGCTATGGCATCCTTGGCCTGATTGACAAAGCCCTTTTGACTCTCGGCCTGCGCCCGCAGGTCTTGCAGATCGCTCTCGATGCGACACAAAAACTCATTGCGGCGGATGCCCAGCAGCTTTTTCATGTCATCCTCGACGGGATCCATAAGCGGCTGCAGGTCTTTAATACGGCCGTAGGGCTTGGGATCTTTGAGGATCTCGCGCACCTTTGCCACGTTCTCCACCGCGCTGGGAATGTCATCGGAGGCATACTCGATACCCTCGGTGCGGTTCAAGAAATCCCTGGCGTGGTCAAACGCTGTTCGTTGATTGGACTCGAAGAACTCAACCACCTTGTCAAAGTCTTCCTTGGCATCGAGCAAGCGCTCCTCATGCTTGGTGAACGCGGTCAAGAACGCCTCGGCCTCGTTCTGGTCCTTAAGGACGTCGGCCACCTCCGAGCGCATCTTCTCGCACTCGTCCTCACCGGGATACGGGTAGGCCGGCTTGATGCCCGTGTAGTAGTCGCGTGCTATGGCGAGGCACGCCTCGCGCAAGCCCTCAAGGCGCTCTTTGAGCTCGGCCACGAGCTTATCCTCGTTGGAGGGCACGGTCTTGAGATCAAACAGGTCACACATGAGTTCGCCCGCGGCGCGTAGCAACCGGTCGCTCATGCGCATGCGCAAGCGCACCTGGGCCTTATCGGCATCCTTGCGCAGGAGTGCCACCATGCGGCTGTCGTTAGCTTGAACCGTCTGACCGCCAAACAGCACCTGCGCGCGCTGCTCTACCACAAGCTGCGCCACCACATTTGCAATGTCGACCTCGCGCCAGCCAAAGGGCCTTTGCTGGTACTGGCGCTGGATATCGCCCATAGCGGTATCCAGGTGGCGCTGGTGCTGAACTTTGAGGTAGTCCTCGACCTCCTTGAGCGCACGCGTGTTACCCGCGTCCATGCCAGCGAGCCCCGCTTGAACGTTGCCCGCCAGAGTGGAGCGGATATCGGAATCGCTCATGACCGGCGAGCCGATATAGTCGGCCTTTTCAAAGACCACATCGCACAGCTGCGCCAGCACCTGCTCGAAGACCTGGGCAGGTTTGGCCGCGCGAACCTCAATCATGCGCCCGTTGACGGCGCATCGCGCATGGAGCACGGCCTCGCTCAAAAGGGCATCGGCCTCTTTCTCGTTATAGGCCGCCTCGCGCATCTTGGACTCGACGATCTGGCGCGTACTTGGCTGAAGCTCCTGGAGATTTCGCGTCTTGGCGTACTTGCGGATCTTGGCGGCGTTGACGAGCGTCTCCCAATAATCCGCCTCGTCGCTCAAGGCCACGATGGCCTTGCCCGAAGAAGCCAAGGCCAGCTCGGTATCGTCCGCACGGCCCAGGTCGCTCGCCATAGTCGCCACGCAAAGCTCCATGCCGCCCATGCTGGTACCGTGGATTGAGCCGTCCACATAGCGGTCAAACGGGAAGTCATTGGCCCCACGGTTGAGTTTGCGCGCGGTATAGATGCTGTCGAACAGGCGCTTTTTGATAGACTCGATCACCTGCGCGTTATCGATCGGGGTGCGTGCGATCTCCTGCGCTATCTCCTGCTCCTCGTCGGTGAGGAAGCTATAAGTATCGCCCTGGCGTGCCACGTAGTTCTCGCGCTCCAGGCGGGCAAGGGACTCCTTGACGCGGTCCTTGAGGGCGCGCATGTCCACGTCGAGGCCGTCGATCATGAAGATGGAGATGTTCTCGACCGTGGCCTTAACGTAGCCGATGTAGCGGATCAAGTACAGGAGCTTGAGCACCTGAACGTCGTAGGGTTCAAGGCCCTTTGCGTCCTCGGCCGCGCGGACCGCGCGGTCGACCACCTGGTTGATGCCGTGCTCCAGGTCCTTGGAGATGGTATCGAAGAAGCGCCAGAACGGCACAAGCGCACCGGCCCGGTCATGCTGGATGGCCTGAGCGCTCTCCTGGAACGCGCTCAGCATGGAGCGCTCGCCCGTTGACATGTGCTTGGCCTTGACACCGTGCTTGCGCACCTCGGTCATGACGTCGGGCAGGAGCTTAAACTGGTAGCCCACAAACGGGTAGCTAGCCACAAAATCCTTGGAGTTGGCGTAGCCGGCAAGGTCGGAGCGCGAGCCACCCTCAAAGGTAAAGTTGTTTTTGAGCACGGCGGCGTCTTGCTCGTAGACCCGTGCAAGCATATCGGCAACCGGCGCGGTCTTCTCGAGCACACGGCGCTGGATAACCTCGTCCACGCTGGAGCTGGAGAGCGAAAGGCGGGTATTGAAGCGGCCCTGGATCTTTGAAAAGTCGTTGCCCACGGGCAGGCTCAGGTTGTCGATGGCCTCCTGGCTCGTGACCATCACCCACACGCGGCCACCGCAGGCGGCACCCAGCTCCTCGACGATGGTCTGAAGGCTCAGCATAAGGCTTGGGTCCTGGTCGTTTGTAATAAACTGACCCACCTCGTCGACCATAAAGAGCAAACGGAAGTTGCCGCCGTGAGCCGCTGCCTGAGCGTCCACGTAGTCCTTGACCTTTTTGGCAAAGACATCAGGGGCCAAAACCTCGTCCTCAGAACCCTCGAGCCAGTTCCATGCGGCCTTTTCGCTCATGCCGAGCACGCTCTGCAGCACCTCGACGACGTCATCCTCAAAGTAGCTGTAGGTATCGCGAGTCTGGAGCCAGGACTCGCCGTTGATGCGCTCAAAGGCATCGCGGAACTCCTGGGTCTTGCCCAGGGAATCGATGTAGTCCTCGAGCTTTGCGAGCTTGAGGTCCTCGCCGTAGAAGCCGCGCGCCTCGTAGAACATGCGCTCAAAGCCGCGAAGCAGCGCCGTGGGAGCCGTATCACCCTGCTTCCACTGGCCCGCCTTGCTATCGATGTTAAAGAGGATGGCCTGCGTGGGCACCGAGCACGCGCGCTCCATGGCAGCCGCGACCATGGGGTCGACGATTTTGCCGTCAAAGTAGCGGATGGCGCTCTTGCCGCCGACCTGGCGATTCTCGAGCAGGTAGCTCAGCATCTTGAGGAAGTGCGATTTACCGGAACCGAAGAAACCACTGATCCACACGCCGATCTTGTCGGTGCGCGCATCGATGGCATCGCCGTAGGCCTTGAAGAACGTGGCAAAGTGCCTCTGCAACTCGCGCGTCACCACGTACTCGTCAAGCTCCTGGCGGATGGACCCATCTTTTGAATCCTGGACCTTGACCACGCCGTTGATGGAGCGGTTGATGTCTTTTGCAAAGAGGTCGCGAATGATCGTGTTGTCCATGGGTGCTCCTTTGGGTTTGGGAACGTTATGGCAAAGGGTTGTTACCGGCGGCAGGGACTTGCCTGCGGGGAGCCGTGCTTACGAGATATCGATGGCGCGGTAGTAGTTGTCGGCCGGCAGACGGTTAAAGAGCTGGAAAGAAGAGCCGTTGAAACTGCCCGGATAGGCGGCGACCACAGGCACCTCATCAAAATCCGCAAGCATGCAGTGGAGAAGCGTGTGCATGCGAAAGAAAGGGAAGACCTCGCCCGCGCCGGTGAGGAGAACGACGTCTCCAGGCGCGTGCGGCTCGGTCTGCTCAAGGATGTACGCAGCGACTTTCTCGGGCGAGGCGAACTTGGCCACGTCCTCGAGCACGCGCTGGGTACCGCGGCGCTCCTCTTGGCGTGGGATGGCCTTAAGGACACGGCGCTTTTCGAGAATTGCCAGCACGGCGTCGTAGAGGTTCACGACCTTGAGCGTGCACGGAAGCTTGTCGGCTTCGGCATCGCGTGAAAGGGCGTCAAATAATGCACGCGCCTCAAACTCCAGCGCGGGGTCATAGCAAAAAGTGTGGAAGCCGATCTCATTGCCTATGCCCTTGTTGGCCAAAAAGTCCTCGCTGCACAGGCACTCGCGCAGAAGCTGCGCGCGGCGCTCAAATTCCTGACAGGCGTGCTCGGAGCGGACATGCGCCGCCACGACGCTCTTACGGGAATGGATGCCGATATTGGTGGTGAGATCGGTCGCCGGGGTGATAGCAGGTTCGGCGGCGCTGTTGACGGGAGCCACGCTACATCACCACCCTGCCGGTAAGGGCCGCGATAAGCGACTGCTCGCCCAGCAGAACCAAGGCTCGCTCGACATCGGAATCGAGGAAGAGTGGTGACAGACGCTCGGACTCCGGGCCCTGGCCCTCGCCGATAAGGCCGGCATGGCGGAGCGTCTGGCGGAGCGAGCCCTTAATGCGCTTGACCGTGGCCTCAGTCCAGCGGGCCGCGTCCGGATACTCCGTGGTAAAGCGTGTCATAAAGGCGTTGAGGTCAACCGCCGTAAAGGCATAATCGAAGTTTTGTAGGCGCTCCCCTACCTCGACGAGCACGAGCTCGCGCACGATATCGTAGCGGCAGATCATGCTGTAGAAGATGGCCTGGTCCGCCTGCGTGGGAGCGCCGGATGCCATGAGCCTGGTTAGGGATGCCGCAGCCTCGACGGCGGTTTTGGGGTCGATGCCGCGCGCGGCACATACGGCGTCCGTGGGCACCATGGCGTCAAGGCGGCGAAGGCACACGGTTGCGCGGTTGGCGACCATGCGCTCCGTGGGATATTGAAAGAGGTTCTCGCTCTTTACGCGTACAATGACCTGCTCGTCGCTTGCGCCCTGCATACGAAGGGCAGCGACGATGCGCATCTCATGCGGGAGGAATTGCTCGCGGGTGAGCACCCCCCCCCCGAACGCTTTTTGTGGTTACGTCCACAGTACACGCTCCAAGGGTGTCAAAGGCTGTCACAAGTGCGCCGCAACCCGGCAGGCAGGCGCGGCGCACATGACAATAATCATACCTGTTGGTAAAAAAGTTACCACGCCCAGAGTGTCAAATGTTGAGCAACAAAATTAAATCCGGTTAACGGTCATTTTCGCAGCTCAGTAGCTTTGACGAGGTCGCCCCAAATCACACTTGCCAGACAACCGCGCTTACGAATGCAGGCACGCACACGCCCAACGCCATCCTCCGCTATATTCAACATAGAGTTATACACATGCTTCTATGTAAGGAGCTTCATATGTCTGTCGTAAAGTCTATTTCTGATCAGACGCGCGCACTAACTACCATTCAGGAACGCGAAGATCGCATTCAACGTGCCATCGCTCGTGGCTACGACGACCTCACCAACGGTCGCGTACGCCCCTGGAAACAAGCAAAGGCCGAGGCGGATCGGATACGAGCCTCGAGATAATCCCTCCCCCATGTAACCATCCTGTAAATCATAGCGGCGTAGTCGAGTTTTACCGTGATGCGGTCGCGCCTGGCGCTGCACTGTGCTAAAGTATCCCGAACGTTCAAACGACTACGAGGGGAACTAGAAGATGGCACGTGTGCACAACTTCTCAGCTGGCCCGGCCGCACTGCCCACCAGCGTGCTCGCCGAGATCGCCGACGAGATGATGGACTACCGCGGTTGCGGCATGTCCGTGCTCGAGATGAGCCATCGATCTAGTATGTACCAGCAGATCATCGACGACGCCGAGGCAACCCTGCGCCGCCTGCTGAGCATCCCCGACAATTACCGTGTCCTGTTTTTGCAGGGCGGCGCCACGCTGCAGTTTGCGGGCATCCCCATGAACCTCATGCGCCGCGGCCGCGCCGGCTACGTCGTGACCGGCAACTTCGCCAATAAGGCATACAAGGAGGCCTCCAAGTACGGCGAGGCCGTGCTGCTCGCGAGCTCCGAGGACACCAACTTCGACCGCATTCCCAACATGGCCGACATCAACGCGCGCATTGCCGCCGAGGCCGCGGGCGACGGGCTCGACTATGTCTACATCTGCCAGAACAACACCATCTTTGGCACCATGTTCCACCAGCTGCCCGATTGCGGCGACGTGCCGCTGGTCGCCGATGTCTCGAGCTGCTTCCTGTCGCAGCCGCTCGACGTCGAGCGCTACGGGCTCATCTACGCCGGCGCTCAGAAAAATGCCGGCGCTGCGGGCGTGACCGTGGTCATCGTGCGCGACGATCTGATCGCCGACGGCCCGGCCTTTGCGCAGACGCCGCAGTACATGGACCTTAAGACCGAGGCAGCCAAGGGCTCCATGCTCAACACGCCCAACACCTTTGGCATCTACGTGTGCGGCAAGGTGTTCCGCTGGGTCGAGCAGACCGGCGGGCTTGCCGCCATGGCCGAGCGTAACTGGGAAAAAGCCAACCTGCTCTACGACCTGCTCGAAAACAGCGAGCTGTTCCACGGCACCACGCAAGCAGACAGCCGCTCCATCGCCAACGTCACGTTCCGCACCGGCGACGCCGAGCTCGACGCCGCCTTTGTCGCGGGCGCGGCCGAGCACCAGATCCAAAACGTCAAGGGCCATCGCCTCGTCGGCGGCATGCGCGCCAGCGTGTACAACGCCGTCACCATGGAGGACGTACAGGCGCTGGCAACGTACATGAAGGACTTCGAAGCGCAGCATAGTTTGAGTCCGCGATCTAACTAGCCCGCAGCGCGCGGGCCGACCAGCCACCTCAGACCACCTGTTTACATCTAAAACCTGCTAAGGAGTTTTTTCATGCGTAAGATCAAGACCATCGACGACATCACCAAGGACGGCAAAGTCGAGTTTGGCGAGGGCTACGAGTTTGTGGACACCGCCGAAGAGGCCGATGCCATCCTGATGCGCTCGACCGACCTGCACGGCTACGAGCTGCCCGAGGGCATCCGCGCCATCGCCCGCTGCGGCGCCGGCGTCAACAATATCCCCGTCGAAGAGTACGCCAAGAAGGGCGTCGTCGTCTTTAACTCCCCCGGCGCCAACAGCAACGCCGTCAAGGAGCTCGTCCTGGGCATGCTGGTGCTTTCGAGCCGCGGCGTGGTGCAGTCGATGAACTGGGTCCGCGACAACGCCGACGACCCCGAGATTCAGGTCGACGCCGAGAAGGCCAAGAAGGCCTTTGTGGGCCGCGAGCTCAAGGGCAAGCGCATCGGCGTCATCGGCCTGGGCAACGTGGGCTCCAAGGTCGCCAACGCCTGTGTCGATCTGGGCATGGACGTATACGGCTACGATCCGTTCATTTCCGTTGAGCACGCGTGGGTGCTGAGCCGCGAAGTGCAGCGAGTGGGCACGCTCGAGGATCTGTGCCGCGGCTGCGACTACCTCACCGTGCACGTGCCCAGCAAGGCAGACACCATCGGCATGATCAGCACCGAGCAGATTAACCTGCTGGCACCCGACGCCGTGCTCATCAACTACGCACGCGAGACCATCATTGACGAGGACGCCGTCGACGCCGCCCTGCGCGCGGGCAAGCTCAGCTGGTTTAGCTGCGACTTCGCCACGCCCAAGACCGTCAAGATGCCCAACACGTTTATCACCACGCACTCGGGCGCCGGCACTGGCGAGGCCGAGGCCAACTGCGCCGATATGGCCATCAGCGAACTCAAGGATTACCTGGAGAACGGCAACATCGCGCACAGCGTCAACTACCCCGCCTGCAGCATGGGCAAGGCGCGCGCCGCGAGCCGCATCGCCTGTCTGCACGCCAACGTGCCCAACATGATCGGCCAGATCACGGCCATTCTCGCCAAGGACAACGCCAACGTGCAGCGTATGACCAACGAGTCCGCTGGCGAGAACGCCTACACCATGTTCGACACCGACGAGCACCTGGACAGCAGCACGATCGAGGCGCTCAAGCAGATTCCGTCGATGTATCGCGTGCGCGTGATCAAATAGCGCCGGCGCCAAGCCTGCCAGGCAGGCTATGAAGACCAATCGGCCCCCGTTTTCACAAAACGGGGGCCGATTTCGTTGTTCCGGCTGGTTTTGAAAATGCTACTCATAATAAGTTTTTTCGGATAATCGACAGTCCCACCCAAATCACTGAGCACACCTGCTTTGATAAACAGCTTTATCAGGGGCTTTAGTAGGTAAAAATCGATCTCTATATACCACATTCAAGTTGACTGTCGATTTTCCGAAACAACTTGTTTTGGATAGCATTTTTAAAGCCCTTCCAAGGCGAAACTGAAGCCTTTTTCGCGACCAAAACTCTAGTTCACGCGACCGTTTTCCACCTGCACGACTACATTCCCGCCCAATCGATAAAAATCTCCTCACGAAGCCGCCGTTCGAGCTCCTGCTGCCGCGGTGTCTTGTCTTTCAGCGGCGCATCGAGATAGGACATAATGAGCTCCATCACCACGCGGAAGGCATCGGAGTCGGCCAGCTGGCCATAGGTCATCAAAACGACGGGATATCCCATCGCTTGCAAGGCCGTCGTTCGGTCGGAGTCAGAAATCTTGGATTCTATGGATCCGTGAATGGCTTTACCTTGACATTCAACCAGACACTCTCGACTACCGTCCTTATTTGCCAGCAGGATATCGGCATAGCGCCTATCAAGCCCCGAAATCAGGCGGGCGCTGCGCGTCATGCGAATCTCGACGTTATTGGTAAGGCGCAGCCCTTCGCCGCCGCGCAACCTCGTAAGGCCAAACAGCATCGAAGCTTGGACCTCGAGCGGCGATGCTGCCACCCCCGTAATGCATTTCGCGGCTCGTATGAACGATTTAGCGCCGCGAAGCCCCCGGATCTTATCGACGTACTCTGCAAGCTCAGAGAGCTCGATCAAGGGAGGTCGTTTCCACAAGTCCGTTGGATTCCCCGAGACATCCTTTACGTTTTCCCAGCCCAACCGTGCGTCACCCCACCGGCCCCATATGCCTGCACAAGTGCCGACTTTACCCGAGGCGCAATCTTGCACACGGCAAAGGTGCCGCACATCTCATACATGCACATGATCAGACGCTCGTTTGAGACCGAGGAAGCCAGGGACAGCAGGGTAAAGAGTGGGGACGCGACATCGAGGCCAAACTCTGTCTGCCGCACGGAATCAAACGGCCTCTCCCCGTTCCAAACATGCCTGACAATGCGATCGCCCTTACGTCCGCAGCTGCCCTGTGCCAAAACGTGCAACGGGGTGCCCAGGAAATGCGCAACGAGCGGATGCTCGCAAAGGCGCTCCCTGCGCGGATCGTCCGCAGAATCGGGCAGGTCCGGCATTATCGCCAAGACCTGTGGAGGTATCCGGTGATACCGGAAGGCAGATATGTCGCACAGCATGTCGTCCATAAAGGCTACGTACCCACCGCGTCGTTTGTGAACCCGCTCGGACGGCAAACGCGCTGGCTCGGCCTGCGAACGGTAAATACTGCCACGCCCACGTCACGAATCTCTCGGGAGGCTTACAATCGGTTTTGAAAGCAAACTGATTGTGAGGTTGCATATGGTTGATGAGGACTTTGCCTGGCGGCTTGCGCAGGAGCTCGTGCGGATCGACAGCTCAGACCCGGGCGCGTATGAGGACGAGATTGAGCGCTTTGTCAAAGCGCTGGTTGAGGCTCAACTGGAGCAGTTGAGCCATCCTGCACTCGATGCCGTGCAGATTGAGGAGCTCGAGGTGCTCCCCGGACGCCACAACCTTATGATTACCATACCGGGCGTGAGCGACGAGGCGCGACTCGTCTACATCTGCCACATGGATACCGTCACCTTGGGCGATGGCTGGGACGCAGACATCGCACCGCTTGGGGCGGTTGTGCGCGACGATAAACTCTATGGCCGCGGCGCCTGCGATATGAAAGGTGGCCTGGCCTGCGCCATTGCCTCACTGGTCCATACGCTCGAGCGCGTGACGGCAGATGGCGCGCTGCCCCGCCGCGGCTTTTCGCTCATCTGCTCGGTCGACGAGGAAGACTTTATGCGCGGCTCCGAGGCGGCCATCGATGCCGGATGGGTCGGCTCGCGCGAATGGGTGCTGGATACCGAACCCACCGACGAACAGATTCAGGTGGCGCACAAGGGGCGCACGTGGTTCGAGATTGAAATGGCTGGCGTGACGGCGCATGCGAGCCAGCCTTGGAAGGGCGCGGATGCCGTCGCCGCCATGGCCGAGGTCGTGTGTTCGCTTCGTCGCGCGTTTGCGGCGCTGCCCGCGCACGATGAGCTGGGGCCTTCGACCATCACGTTTGGCCAAATCGAGGGCGGATATCGCCCCTACGTCGTACCCGACCGCGCCAAAGTTTGGGTCGACATGCGCCTGACCCCGCCGACCGATACGGCCGCCGCAATCAATATGGTCGAGCATGCCATCGCCGTCGCCGAAGCCACCGTTCCCGGTTGCCATGGCAGCTACACCGTGACGGGCGACCGCCCCGCCATCGAGCGCGATCCGGTCTCTCCCCTTCTAGCTGCACTCAAGTGCGCAGCAGACGATGTAACGGGCACGGATACGACCGTCGGCTTCTTTACCGGCTACACCGACACTGCCGTCATTGCCGGCAAGACGGGTAACCGTAACTGCATGAGCTATGGCCCAGGCTCGCTCGCGCTCGCCCACAAGCCCAACGAATATGTGCCCCACGCCGACATCGTTCGTTGTCAGCAGGTGCTAATCGCGCTCGCCGATAACGTGTTCTGGGACGCGAGCGGCCAAGTTGGGGCATAATAAGCCGCGAACAAACCGACTCGTGCGTTAGGACCGCCCCATGAAAGCACTTCCGTTTCCCTGCATCCGCCCGGCTCAGGACCGCGTGCTCGAGGCACTGCCTGCAATGGGCAGCATCCTGAGCGGCAACGATGCTCTGCGCGGAGCCATTGCCGATGGTCTGATGCTCAAGGATCCAGGCGCGGCGTATTACGTGTACGAATGCTCGGGTGAGCCGGGACGCGTGACGGGTGTCGTGGCGATTTGCCCGGTTAACGTGCTGACGGGCGGCGACGAGGCTGCCGCCGAGAGCATCGACGCACTCGCCACCGCGCGCGCGATCGCCGAGCTCAAGGTGCAGCCGCGCCCCGTGTCGCTCGCCTACGAGGCGTCGCCCGTCATGGATATCATTTTGAGCGCTGCCAAAGAGGGCGCATCGCTCTACGCCGTCACCGATCCCGCGGGCGTCACACATCGCGTGTGGGAGGTCAAGCGCGAGGACGCCGTTGCCGCCATCCGTGCCATGCTCGATCAGGCGCCCGACCCGGTATTCGCCGGTGACTCCGCCTATGTCGCCGCACTGGCTGGGGCATCGCAGATTCTGGCCGACGAGGCCCGCGCTGCCGGCGCCTACTCTGGCAAAGAGCCGTTCAACTTTGCTGTAGCCGTGCTGTTCCCCGCCGCGCAGGTCAGCGGCAGCGCGCCGCAGGTTCCGACGGGTCTGCTCACTCACCAGGTCTCACGGTTCTAGCGAACTCAAACGCTAAGCTGGAAAACCCAGCATCCAAACAATCAAAACCACCCCTAAAAGGGGTGGTTTGCTCTTAGGGTATAACCCTTGGATT
>CABQHR010000023.1 GCA_902463875.1 uncultured Collinsella sp. | reverse complement strand
TTTTGGCGGATCGCTTGTGAGCCAGACGAGCCGTTTTATGAGCGGCTACACGGGCCTGGTGGACGTGACGGTGTATTCGCTCATTCCCACCATCACCTCGGTTATATGCACCGTGGCGGCGCTCGCCCCGGTGGTGCCCACGTTTACCGTGATCTTGGTGGGCATCATGGTCGTCTACATCGCATTCGTTTGGCTTATGTACAAGCGCATCATGCCGCTTTCTGCCGCGACGTCCGCCGCGCAGAACAAGCTGTCGGGCGTGCTGTCCGATGCGGTCACGAACATCCTGGCCGTCAAGACCTGCGGGCGCGAGGACTTTGAGCGCGACCTGTTCGATGCCGCCGACCGCGCCGCGCGCGACGCCGAGACGGTTTCGATGCACGCCATGATGCAGCGTAACTTTACGACCTCGGGCCTTATCGTCATTACCATGGCCGTGGTGAGCGTGTTTGTGGCGGGAGGCAACGCTTGGTTTGGCATCTCTGCCGGCGCGCTCGTCATGATCTTCACCTACACGTATAACCTCACGATGCGCCTGAACTACGTGAGCTCCATGATGCAGCGCATCAACCGCGCGCTGGGCGACGCGGCAGAGATGACGCGCGTGCTGGACGAGCCGCGCCTGGTGGCAGACGACCCGGATGCTCCCGAGCTCAAGGTGGCCGAGGGTGCGATCGATTTTGAGCACTTGAGCTTTGCCTACCGTGACGCCGCGGCGGGCGAGAGCGTGTTCGACGACCTGACGCTCCATGTGGCGGCGGGCCAGCGCGTGGGCCTGGTGGGCAAATCGGGCTCGGGCAAGACGACGCTCACCAAGCTGCTGCTGCGCCTGGACGACGTACAGGGCGGCCGCGTGCTCGTGGACGGCCAGGATGTCTCGCGCTGCACGCAGCAGAGCCTGCGCCGCCAGGTTGCCTACGTGCCGCAGGAGGCGCTGCTGTTCCACCGCTCCATCCGCGAGAACATCGCCTACGGGTGCCCCGACGCTACCGACGAGCAGATCCGCGAGGCCGCACGCCTGGCCAACGCGCTGGAGTTTATCGACCGCTTGCCCAGCGGCTTTGACACTATGGTGGGCGAGCGCGGCGTTAAGCTCTCGGGCGGTCAGCGCCAGCGCGTGGCCATCGCCCGCGCCATCCTTGCCGACGCGCCGATCCTGGTGCTCGACGAGGCGACCTCTGCCCTGGACAGTGAGTCCGAGGCGCTGGTGCAGGAGGCGCTCGAGAACTTGATGCGCGGGCGCACCTCCATCGTGGTGGCGCACCGCCTGTCAACCGTGGCGGCGCTCGACCGCATCGTGGTGCTGGCCGATGGCGAGATCGTGGAGGACGGAACGCACACGCAGCTTGTCGAGGCGGGCGGCGAGTACGCAAGCCTGTGGAGCCGCCAGACTGGCGCGTTCCTGGAGGCGTAAACGCCCTGGACGTGGGACAATCGTGGGTATGAGTTTGTTGAGCTGCTGAGCCAAGGAGTCGTTATGCCACGCGAGACCAATGCCGCCAAACGCGAGCGCGCCATCGAGGTGTGCGAGCGCCTCAACCGTCGCTATGGCCCGGTCGAGTGCTTTTTGGACCACGAGAATCCCTTTAGGCTACTCATCGCGGTGCTGCTCTCGGCGCAGACGACCGACGCGCAGGTCAACAAGGTGACGCCGCAACTGTTTGCCCAGTGGCCCACGCCCGAGGCCATGGCCGGGGCGAGCGTGGCCGATGTGGCCGATACCATTAAGTCGCTCGGCTTTTATAAGAGTAAGGCCAAGCACGCCGTGGAGGCCGCGCAGATGATCGTTGCCGATTACGGCGGCGAGGTGCCGGCCGACATGAAGGAGCTTGTCAAGCTGCCGGGCGTTGGGCGCAAGACGGCGAACATCGTACTCAACGTGGGGTTTGGCATCGTGGAGGGCATCGCGGTCGACACGCACGTCAACCGCATCGCGCACCGCCTGATGCTGAGCCCCAAGACGCACGCCAAAGAGCCGCTCAAGACCGAGCAGGATCTGCTCAAGGTTTTGCCGCACGAGTACTGGGAGTCGGTCAACCACCAGTGGATCACCTTTGGCCGCGAGATCTGCGACGCCCGCAAACCCAAGTGCGACGAGTGCCCGCTGGCAGACCTTTGCCCCAGCGTACGGGTGGACTAGGTTGCAAGGGTAGGGTGCCGCCGCTCTTGCGTATCTCCGGGCGGCACAAATCGGGCCGTGGCCGGGCCCACAGCGTTCGCTACGACTCCCGAAGCAAGAACTCTTCTGCCGGCACAACCGATGCGCCCTCGGTATCGTAGTGCTCGGAGCCGTGGTATACGACGGCTCGGTCCTTTGCGGGAATGCCAAGTTCGGAACCAACAGAGCGCAGATGTCGAGCGAATGAGTCGCGATAGGTAGCGCCCGATTTGATTTCGAACGCCTGTGGGCGAGCCGGCTCTGTTAGATCGATAAGGTCGATCTCTCGTTTGCTGTCGTCGCGATAAAAGACAAGCGTGGGCTCGATGCCTCTGTTGAGATATGCCTTCTGGCGTTCCGAGACAACGAGGTTTTCGAATATTTCCCCGCTTAGGGGGTGGTTCATGAGACTGCGCTCGTCGTGAATGCCAAGCAGGTGGCAGAGAAGTCCCGTGTCGTAGAAGTACAGTTTTGGCGCTTTGGTAAGCCGCTTGCGCATGTTTCCGGCATAAGGCTGAAGCAGGAACACCAAATAGCTTGATTGCAGGATCGAAAGCCACGAGCTGATTGTCGCCGTGGCGACTCCCACATCAGCGGCGAGTCTTGATAGGTTGAGCAGCCCTCCCACGCAAGCCGCGCACAGCCCGATCATTTTTCTTAATGAACTCAGGTTACGCACGTCAAGAAGGCCGCCCGCGTCGCGTTCCACATAGGTCATAAGGTAATTTTGGTAGAACATATCGGTGGGGATGCCCACATCATATATGCGCGGGTATCCCCCGCGAATCAGGTAGGTGTCAAGCGAGATTTGCGTATCGCTGAGCTCCTGGTAGGAGAGAGGTAGGAGTTTGAGCATGCCGACGCGCCCGGCAAGCGATTGCTGGATGTTGTGCATGAGCAAAAAGTTTTGCGAGCCGGACAATACATACTGGCCGGCACTTCCGCGCTCGTCGGAGGCGACCTGAATCATGCTGAACAGCTCCGGTGCATATTGGGCCTCGTCGATGATCAGGTGATCGGGGCGCCTCCTGATAAAGCCGACGGGGTCATCGAGTGCGGCGCGACGGACTTCCGGGTTCTCGAGGTTGAGATATTCATATTCAGGAAAGACGGCCTTGATGAGAGTTGACTTGCCGCTTTGACGCGGCCCCGTAAGCGAGACGACGGGGAACCATTCTGACATGTCGCGTAGCTTTTGGGCCATGGTTCGCTCAATCATTTTTAATGCCCTTCGTGTCTTGTCTCGCATGCTCGCAGGCATGCTTTTGGTTTGAAAGTCTCGTGCCGAGTCTGTCGGTATCCGCCGGATTTCGTGGCAGGTCTTTGGGATTTGCCACATTGTCAAGGCATAACAACCATAATTACAAACTAGAAGTTACCACAATCATAAAGTATGAATTGCCATAATTACAAAGTAGCGCAGGTGAAAGCTGATAATTGATGCTGTCCGATCAGGCTGTTTTGTGCCGAGTGCGTTCGGGCATGCGCGTTTTGGATGAGCGGACCGGGTGTTGATGGCCGCCGTGCAGTTTGCGCGACGCCCGCAAACCCAAGTGCGACGAGTGCCCGCTGGCAGACCTTTGCCCCAGCGTACGGGTGGTGCAATAGCTTTTTGCAACTTTTTTTGCAAAAAAGTCTCGAACCTTAGATATAGCTTGGTTGCGCAACCAATTCGAGATTTTCCCCTTTTAAATAGACCATGCATTAGTAAATCTGTCTCGATTTTCGGGACGGGCTGTTTCTGAACAAAGGGGAAAACATGGCAAAGTATCAGCCCGCGCACAAAAAAGCGCAGTCCAAGCTCAACCTCGCTAAGCCCGCGGTGACCATGGCCGTTACCGCCAGCCTCGCACTGTCTCCGGTCCTTCAGACCGCTGCTTTCGCTGAGTCCGGCACCGACGCCAACGACGACGTCAAGGCCGAGCAGAAGCAGGCCAGCAAGGAAGAGATTGCTGCCGCCAAGGCCGACGTCGAGAAGGCCCAGAAGGCCTACGACGAGGCTAAGGCCAACGTCGAGAAGGCCCAGAAGGCCTACGACGAGGCTAAGGCTGCCGAGGCCGAGGCTAAGGCTGGCAACCAGGAGGCCCAGAAGGCTCTCGAGGACGCCGCCGCCGCCGAGATGGAGGCCGAGACCAATCTCGCCACCGCCAAGGCTGCTCTGGACGAGGCCGAGAAGGCTTACAAGGACGCCCAGGACGCTGCCGACGCACTCGGTGTTGAGTACAACGAGAACCAGTACGAGAAGAAGGCCGAGGACGCCCGCGCCGCTGCCAACGCCAAGAAGGCAGAGTGGAACGACGCTGTCAAGGCTCAGAACGACGCTCAGGTTGCCCTCGAGGATGCCAAGAACCTGACTTCTGAGGAAGAGGCCCAGGCTGCCTATGACGCTGCCGCCAAGAAGGCCGACAAGCTTTATCAGGAGTGGAGCGATCTTGACAACGCTGCCGCTAAGGCCGAGCAGACTGCCAAGGATGCCGAGGCCACGATGAAGGCTGACCTGAAGGCCGCCAACGAAGCTCAGGTTGCCCTCGAGGCCGCCAAGAAGCTTCCCTCCGTTGAGGATGCCGAGGCCGCTCTTAAGGCTGCTACCAAGGCTGACGACGAGGCTGCTGCCAGTTCAACGAGCTTGACAACGAGGCTGCTAAGGCCGAGGACGCTGCCAAGGCTAAGAAGGACGCCTGGGACGCTAAGCTCGCCGAGGCCAACAAGGCTGAGGATGCTTACAAGAACCTTGACGCCAATAAGGCGAAGGCCGACGAGCTCGGCCAGAAGGTCAACGATCTCAATAACGAGGCTGATCGCGCTAAGCTTGATTCTGAGGCTGCCAGCAAGGAGAAGCAGGCTGCCGATATTGCGCTCAGCAATGCCAAGTCTGAGCTTAATAACCAGCAGGGTGTTCTCGACTCTTATAAGAAGCAGCTGACGCAGGCTCAGATTTCCGACAATATGTGGGAGATTCAGCGTTTAGGCCAGATGGTTGATGCTCAGGAGGGCGTCGTTGCTGATGCGCAGGCTAAGGTCGATAAGGCCCAGACCGTGCTTACGGCTGCTACCCAGAAGGATGACCAACTCTATCAGATTTGGATGGATGCCACCAACGCGGCAGACCAGGCCAATACTCAGTGGCAAGCCGCAATCGATTTGGTGAGCCTTGGCCAGCAGTATCCGCAGCTCAAGGCTGATGCCGATAAGCTCGGCCAGGAGTACAACGAGCTCGACAACGCTGCTCTGAAGGCCCGCAAGGCCGCCGGTGAGGCTAAGGCTGCTTGGTCCAAGACTACCGACAAGAAGGCCGAGGCCGAGGCTGACCTGAAGGCTGCTCAGGGCAAGGAGCAGGCCGTCAAGGACGCTCAGGACGCATTTGATGCCGCCATGGCTCAGGCCAACAAGTCCGGCCAGGCTTTCAATGAGGCCAATAACGCTGCCATTAAGGCTGCCAAGGCCGCCGAGGATGCCAAGGCCGAGCGTGACGCTGCTATCGATGAGCAGGTTAAGGCCAACGAGGCCCTCGCCGAGGCTAAGAAGAAGCCGCAGATCGTTGCCGCTGCCGAGGCTGCGCTCAAGGCCGCTACCGCCAAGGCCGATGAACTTGGTCGCGAGTTCAACAAGCTTGACAATGAGGCCAACGAGGCCGAGGAGACGCTCGCTGCCAAGAAGGCTGATTGGAACAACGCTCTCGCTGCCGCTAACGCTGCTCAGGCTGCTCTCGCCGACGCCCAGAAGGCTAAGGATGAGGCCGCTAAGGCTCTCGAGGACGCCAAGGCTAACACCGAGGTTAAGTCTGACGAGGCCAAGGCCGCTGCCGACAAGTACGAGCAGGCCCAGAGCGATGTTCTCGAGGCCTATGCCGAGCTTGAGCTCGCCAAGCAGGCTGAGGCCAAGGCTCAGGCTGAGCTTGAGGCCGCCAAGAAGGTCCTGGGTTCCCTGGTTCCCTACGTTGAGCCCGCTCAGCCGCAGGTGACCACCACCACGACCACCACGACGACCAAGACTCCCGCCAAGGCCGAGAAGAAGGCCGACGAGAAGAAGGCCGACGAGGCTGCCCTCCCCACCACTGGTGATAGCGTTGCCGCTCAGGTTACGATCATCGCCGGTCTGGGTGCCGCTGCCATCGCCGCTGGTGCTACCCGCCGTCGCTTCAATGCCTAATGTAGCTTTTTAAGCTCGTTTCCCCTTTATAGGCGCCCCCGGCTTTAACGGCCGGGGGCGCCTTTGTGTAAAAGAGCGCCGCTGCGATGGGTGCAGCGGCGCTCTTTTGCGTTGATTCAAATTTGGATTGTCCAGATCTAAGCCAGCGCGCGTACGTTCGAGGAAATCTTCAACACCAAGAACTCGGTCGAAGCACCCAGCTTGAGTAGGTCGCCGTCGTGGATGGGGATCTGCTTGTCTTTGTCATCGGCGGTTCGCAGCGAGCGAGGCTTTTCGATAACGGTGGTCGTGCCGCCGCGTGTCACCAGCACGGTCCCGTTGGTGGAGTGCAGGCCGCTTGCGAGCCATGTGCCGTTGGAAAACGCCACGCGCAGGTGCCGGCGGGATACATCGGGCCCCACGTTGGTGATGGTGTTTCGGTCGTGCGCGAACGAGCCCAGGACCGTACCCTCGGGGTCGAGGCTCAAGGGATAAATCGGCGGCAGGGCCGAGCCGTCTTTTGCAAGCCTGAGCAGCCCCAGTTTTGCCGGCGGCTCGTTGACCTTGCAGCTGGCCTCCGGCGTCTGGACGGTCTCGGTAGTCTCGAGTGTGCCAAAGGTCTGGGCTAGCCGCGTTATGGCAAAGTCTTTGACCTCGGAGGCTGCAGCATTGGGGTCGGCCAGGCATCCGCAAACCGTCAGTGCAAGGAGTTCCAAAAGGCGACGGTCGCTTTGCTTGAGACCCGGCGTGACGGCGATGCGGTCAAAGATATTGCGCAGGATAGCGGCGTCGAGCCCCCAGTGGTTCAGCGACTTAGCCATGCGCTCGAGTGCACGTGCCGCTATAGCCTGCTGGCGGGCGTTGGCGGCCGCCGGGCTGCTGTCGCTGCCGACTTTTGCCGTAGCCGCCAAGTTCTGGACGCTCTGCGAAAAATCGGTAAACATCTCGGGATCGATCTTGTCGGTGCCCGGAACAACGTGCACTACGCGGCGCGACAGAAACGTCTTCTCTGCAATGCGAAACCGTGGGGCAGGTTTGGAGCCCATCGGCTTGTCCGAAATCAAGATGCGCGCCGCTTCTCGGTTATTGATCTGCAGATCGCACTTAAGGAAATCAAATAGCACTTCGGAAGGTGTTTCCGCCCGCATGATGCGAGGCTCCTTTCTGGTATCCGGGGAAGGCGTTAGATGCAAAAGCCGGGTAGGACATAGGTCTTTTGCTCCGGCTTGTTTCCGGGTGTTGCCCAGTTAAACACGTCGCCGTCTTTTCCAACGCGGTTAAAGTACGTCGAGTCGGCGCCTTCGCTGCAGTCGGCGCTGGGGGTGCGCTCCCAGTAGCAAATCTTTTTGCCGTCGACGGTGCGAATCATGGTGTTATTGGCGGTCAAGCCGCTTACACCCTGCTCGCGATAGAGCTGGTACTGGTCGCCTTCTCCGCTGTAGAGGGCAGAAAGGTACTCGTAGCCTTCTGCGAACGTTTCGGGCGCCTGGTAGCCGCAAAGCTCGCTCATGGACGGCAGCCACAGCTTGTCATCGGTGACGGTGATGCTAGCGGCTTCTTTGGTGGCACCGGTGTTGTTGGTGAGCTTTCTCACCGAGCGAATCTGATAATGAAGGGGATTGGGCAGCGTGGCCATGCCCTCTCCCGCCAGCCACTCGCGAAGCGACGACTGCTCCCAGCCGCCCGTCGCGGCGTGGTCGTTTACAGCGCGCATGGCGATGGGGGTACGGAACATAAAGGTGATGCCAGCTGGAAGGCCGTCATCGGTGAGCGTGTCTGCCTTAAAGCCCACGATCTGGACTTGTGCCTTGGTCCCATCGGAAAGCCTGACGGTCTTGGTGTTCTCGTTTTGGAGCGAATGGTTGCTGTCCACCAGGTGGTAGGTGAGGGCGATCTCGAGCGCATTTTCGATGGAAGACGTCTCCTGGATCTTACGGGAGATCAGGGCGATCTCTTCCCAAGTATAGGCGTCGAGCGATGGCTTGATGCCGTGTGCAAGGTCGATGAGCCCCCAGCATCCCGTGGCAATGGCGGAACCGGCTATGCCGGCAACGCAGACGCCACCAAGTGCAAGCGCGGCACGGCGCGAGATAGCCGAGTGGCGCGTCTGGGCCTTGTCGGAGCTGGCGGTCTTTGGTTTTTGGCTAAAGTCGATAGGGGTGGGCAGCGGCGTGCGCGGCTCAAAATCGATGTCCTTGATCCAGGCATCGAGCTTGCCCGTGACCGTAGACAGCGGCGCGCGCTGGGACTGCTCGTTGTGGATGCCGCTCATGATGATATCGACGAGCTTTTGGTCGCCGGGCACGCGTGCCTCGAGTGGCTCGGGCTCGTGCTCAATCTTATACAGATAGGGCGAGTGATCCAGATGCTCGTTTAAGCGATATGGCGTATGGCCGGCATAGAGCGTATAGAGCACGCTGCACAGCTCGTACGTATCGATGCTGGGCGACGTGCGAAGCGGCGCCAGCTCGGGGATGTCGTTAGAGAGCATCTCGGGCGGGGCGAACTCGGGCGTGCCGTTGCGCCAGATGCCGGTCGACATGGTAAACGAGGGGTCCGAGCGCTTGATGCTGGAGCTGCCCAAATCGACCAGGCAGATATCGAAGCTGCAGTGCGCAATTTGCTGGGCAAGAGGCCGACGTGTCGTGCGAATGATGATGTTGCGCAGCGAAAGGTCGCGGTGCACAAACGGCGCATCGAGCTTTTGGGCACCCAGGAGAATCTCTCCCAGGCGCTTTCCAATGGCGGCGACGGTGTTTGCGGGGATACGGCCGCCCTCGGCGGGGTCGGTTAGCTCTGCCACGGCATCGCGAAGGGGCAGACCCTCGATCCACTCCATAAGGATGGCCGGCGTGTTGCCGGTATAGCCGTAGCCATAGGTTTTGGCGAAACCACTCAACAGGGAGACGGCGGCAAGATTGCGATACTCCTCGGTGAGCGTCTTGATGCCCGAAGGGGTGACGGCGGGGCCGTTTTCCTCGCGGCTATCGAGAGGCCATAACGTTTTGAGTGCAAAGGTCTCGCCCTCGGTATTGGCGACCTTGCGAAGATGGTGGGAACCTCCGCCGACTGCCCCGCAATCCAGCAGGGTGGTAAAGCGGCGAATGGTATCGGGATCTTCGGAGGTCGCAAACATGGCGTTTGGTTCAAAGGGGGACAACGCGATGATATTCATGTCCGTGTCGTACGTCACGGGGCGATCCTTTCGAGAAAAAAGTGCATAACCCTAATGTTAGGGAATAGGTAGCGCAACCGTTGCCTTAATCGAAAAGGTGCCGTTATTTGCAGCGGTTGATGCAAATAACGGCACCTTGTGCGTCGATGATGTGTGCGCGAGTTAGTCGGTGATGCGGATGACCAAAAAGCGCGTCGTGGCACCCAGGCAGAGCGTATCTCCGTTGTGAATCTCGACAGGGGTGTTGGCAAAGTTCGCGGGGCGGTCGCGGCGGGCCGGCTCGATAAACTGGCGGCAGCGGTCGACGCCCGAGATCAAAAACGATCCGTTGGTGGAGTCGAGGCCCTGTGCAAACCAGCGTCCGTCTTGGTGCCAAACACGCAGGTGCTGGCGCGAGACATCGGAATCGACGTCGGTGATGGCGTTTTCGTCGCCCGTCAGCGATCCGATAATGCTGCCCGCCGGGTCCATGGATAGGGGACGTAGCGGCGGGCGCGCCGAGTTACCCACAACGCGCAGCAGGCCCAGGCGAATATCTCCCGTAGGACGTGCCGCGGCCGAGAAAAACGAGGTAACGGTTGTCTCGACGGTGCCAAGCGTCGAGAGCATCTGGTCGGACACAAACGACTCGGTGTATTCGATGGCGCGGGCGGGATCGCCAAGGCAGCCGGTAACGATAAAAAAGACCAGATGGATGTAGAGACGATCTTTAATGTCGCTATTGTCGGCGGTCTCGATGCGCTCGACGCCGTTCCTAAAGAGCATGCCGTCGACGCCGCAGTTGGTAAGGGCATCCTGCATGTCCGGGACGCACGACTCCATATAGCGCTTAACGATCTTGCTCAGCGATTGGGGGTCGGAGCCTCGGTTTTGCATGATGAGGTTGAGTATCTGGCGCGCGCTTTGCTCAAAGGGAGCAAACAGGGGCTCGGGAAGGTCGCCGGGCTTGGCATGAACGATTTCGCGTGAGATAAACGACGGGACTGTCAGGCGCTCGGAGATGGGACGTCCGCCGTAGCGGGCGTCGCTGGCCATGAGGATTTGCGCGGCGCAGCCGTTGTTGATGCGGCCGAGCGACTTAAGCCCGGCGTACAGTGCACAAGATGGAGTATCAGCCATAAAAAATTACCCCCCCCCCCTCAAAAAATGGGACAAGAAGCCTAAGTAGTGATCATTATAGGTGCTTTGCGGAGCGAAATGCTTGCCAGGGGCGCGAGCGGTGCAAAAGGGTAGTGAAAGGCAGCAAATTAAAGAAAAGCCGGTGGGTCAATAAGCTGGGAAAACGCGTTGGTGCGACCGTTGTGGGCAACATTTGGCATGCCGCTGCTTTGGCGTTGTGTCGTGCGGCCGTGCGGTACCATAAAACCTAACGAACTATGACGAACGACCCGCCGAGCTTGCCCCGGCGGGCTTTTGGCGTTGCGATGCCGGAGGAACAGCATGCTCATTCACCGTATAGCTGCGCAGCTCTACACTGCCGAGGCGCTGCAGACCGTCGAGGCCGGACTCGATGCCGGCGAGGACGTGACGCTGGCCGTGTCGCAGTCGGGTCGCACGCTTATGGCCGCCGCCCAGTTTGCGCGTCGCCCGCGCCCCACGGTCTATATCGTGAGCGGCGAGGACGCGGCCGATCGCGCCGCGCGTAGCTTGGCTGCCTATGTGGGCCTGGCGCACGTGTGCCGCTTCCCCGAGCGCAAGGACTATCCATGGCGCGAGCAGGCGCCCGACGATGCCGTGGTGGCCCAACGCTGCGAGGCCTTGGGGCGCATCGTGCGCGGCGACAACTGCATCATGGTCGCCTCGGCCCGCGCGCTGCTGCGTTGCGTGCCGCCGGTCGAGAGCCGCTACTGGGAGTCCACCACCTTTGCGGTGGGCGAGGAGATTCCCTTTGACGAGGTGCCGCAGCGCCTGGTGGGCATGGGCTACACCAATGCCGGCGCTGCCGACGCGCCTGGTCTGTTCCGCGTGCACGGCGACACCGTCGAGGTGTTCCCCGCGCAGGAAAAGGCGCCCGTGCGTATTGAGTTCTTCGGCGACGAGATCGATCGCATCCGCCGCATGGTGAGCTCCACGGGCCAAACCATCGGCAACGAGGACAGCATCGAGATCTTCCCCTGCCGCGAACTGGCGCTCACCGACGAGGCCGTCCACAACATGCATGTGGCGCTCTACCGCGCCAGCCAGGACGACAGCAAGCTGGCGGCACTGCTCGAGATGGTGGACGCGCGCATCGTCACGCCCGAGCTCGACCGCTTTTTGCCGGTGATGTACGGCCAGACCGTGAGCCCGCTGTCGCATGTGAGCGGCAAGGCGCTTGTGGTGCTGTCCGAGCCGCGCTCGCTGTTCGACGATTGCCTGCGCGCTTACGAGGATATCGAGGCCCGTGCCGGCGAGGCGGGGGTCGACCGTCTGGATGGCCTGTACGTGCGCGCCCAGCAGCTCGACTTTGGTGCTCAGCAGCGCCTGAATTATGTGAGCCTTATCCGTGCCGGCGGCGCGGTGACCGCCGAGCTCAAGATTGAGCAGCCGGCCATTGCGGGTTCGGACAACCGCTTTATGACGCGTATCCAGGAGGTCGTGGGCAAGCGCTATGCCTGCGTGTTTGCCATTCCCGACCGCGGTGCGCGCGAGTCGATGGAGCTCACCTTTGGCGACGAGGGCATTACCTTTGAGGAATCGCTGACGGCAGCGCCCGAAAACGCCGGCGTTATCGGCGATCGCGTGCGCGTGGCGGCGGCGGATTCTACCGATCGCGCTGCCCGCCAGGAGGCCCATGCCTCGATCCGTGAGCGCAAGGCCGACGCGCTCAACGCCCGCTCGCTCGAGGCGGGTGCTGCCCAGGCTGCCGTCGGTGCTGCCGTGCCCACCATCTCGCGCGGACGCGTGACTTTTGTGGATGCCGCCCTGCCGCAGGGCGTGGTGGTGCCCGACGCCAATTTGGCCGTGTTCTCGATCGCCGACCTCAACGCTCGCATGGATGCCAACCGCGCGCGCAGCCGCCGCAAGGTTGACATTACGCAGATCACGTTCCCGTTTAAGCCGGGCGACTACGTGGTGCACGCTACCCACGGCATCGCGCTCTTTAGCGAGATCGCGCGCCAGGAAGTGGGCGGCAAGGAACGCGACTACTTTTTGCTGGAATATGCCGACGGCGACAAGCTCTACGTACCGCTGGAGCAGGTCGACCGCATCACTCGCTACGTCGGTCCCGACGGCGACAAGCCGCGCCTGACCAGGCTCAACACCGCCGACTGGACGCGTGCCACCAACAAGGCGCGCAAGAATGCCAAAAAACTGGCGTTTGACCTGGTCGATCTGTATACGCGCCGCTCTTCGATTACCGGTATCGCTTGCCCGCCCGACACGCCCGAGCAGATCGAGATGGAGCAGAGCTTCCCCTACGACGAGACGCGCGATCAGCTGGAGGCCATCGCTGACATTAAGGCCGATATGGAGGCGCCCAAGCCCATGGACCGCCTGCTGTGCGGAGACGTGGGCTTTGGCAAGACCGAGGTCGCCCTGCGCGCGGCGTTTAAGTGCGTGGACTCCGGTCGCCAGGTCATGGTGCTCTGCCCCACGACCATTCTGGCCCAGCAGCACTACGAGACGTTCTTTGAGCGTTTTGCCCCGTTTGGCCTTGAAGTCGAGGTACTCAGCCGCTTTCGCACGCCGGCGCAGCAAAAGCGCGCGCTCAAGGCATTTGCCGAGGGCACGATCGATGTGCTCATCGGCACGCATCGTCTGCTTTCGGCCGATGTGAACCCTAAGAACCTAGGCCTGGTAATCATCGACGAGGAGCAGCGCTTTGGCGTGCAGCACAAGGAGCAGCTCAAGAACCTGCGTGAGCAGATTGACGTGCTTACGCTTTCGGCAACGCCTATTCCGCGAACCATGCAGATGGCCACGAGCGGCGTGCGCGACATGAGCCTGATCACCACGCCGCCGACTGGGCGCCGCCCCGTGATCGTGCACGTGGGGGAGTACGACCCCGATGTGGTGAGCGCGGCGATTCGCCTGGAGGTGGGCCGAGGCGGCCAGGTGTACTACGTGTCCAACCGCGTCAAGACCATCGACGACGCCGTGGCGCGCGTGCACGAGGCCGCGCCCGAGGCGCGCGTGGGCGTGGCGCACGGCAAGATGAGCCCGCGCGAGGTCGAGGACGTGATGATCGAGTTCGCGACCAAAAAGATCGACGTGCTCATCGCCACGACCATCGTGGAGAGCGGCATCGATAACGCGACCGCCAACACGCTCATCATCGAGGACTCGCAGCGCCTTGGCCTGGCGCAGCTCTACCAGCTCAAGGGCCGTGTGGGTCGCTCGGCCACGCAGGCCTACGCGTACTTTATGTTCCCGGGCGAGCTGCCGCTTACCGAGGAGGCCACGGCGCGCCTGACCGCACTGTCCGAGTTCCAGGACCTAGGCAGCGGCATGCGCATCGCCATGCGCGACCTGGAGATTCGCGGCGCCGGTTCGCTGATGGGCGCTGAGCAGCACGGCAACCTGTCGAGCGTGGGCTTTGACCTGTTTACGCAGATGTTGGGCCAGGCCGTGGCCGAGGCGCGCGGCGATGACGATGCCGGCGTGGAGGCGGCGAGCGTGGGCATCAACCTGCCGGCCGACTACTTCTTGTCCGAGGAGTACATGCCGGCGGTGGACCAGCGCGTGCTCGTGTACCGCAAGCTCGCGGCGGCTGAGGACCTGGAGAGTGTCGACGAGGTGCAGGAGGAGACCGAGGCCGCGCATGGTGAGCTGCCGCTGGCGGGACTCAACCTGTTCAACCGCGCGCGTATCCGTATCCGCGGCGAGCGCCTGGGGCTCGAGAGCGTCACGCTCAGCGGTGGGCGCATTACCTTCCTGGGGGTTGACGTTCCCAAGAAGGTAGCCTTTGAGTTCAAGAATCGCTATGGCGCGGTGAACTTCCCCAAGAGCCGCAAGCTGTCGGTGCCCTACAAGGCGGGCGCCGGTGCGGGCAGCGGCCTGGGCCGAGGTCTCGACGCCAACGACGGCACCGGCCCGGTGGCGGCCGCGCTCATGCTACTGCAGCAGCTGGGCGCGACTGACGATGACTAACGGGTCGACGCTGCAAACGCCCCATTTGGGCAATCTGACCCCATCGAAAGGAAAGCATGTTCGGGTATATCTATAAGAAAGATGCCGCTGCTATCGCGGTCATCCTGGCCTTTTGTCTGCTCGTCGGGTCTTTTTTCGATTACCAAATCTCGAGTGCGCTGTTCAACTCGTCTAGCCTGTTTGGCCGCTTTGTCGAGGCGGCCGGCGAGCTGCCGTTCGAGCTGACGGCGAGCGTCGCGGGCATTATGCTCGTGCGCTCGGCACGTCCCGATTCCAAGGCGAGCAAGTGGCTCGCCGCGCTGGGCGTTCTGATCAACGTAGGCCTGGTCGGCTACGAGATTATCGGATCGCTGCGCGTCGGCGGCAAGCTTATTGCGTTTCAGCTGGTTCTGACGTTTGCATTGGTCATCGCGGCCAACCTCATCGCCTATCGCCTCACGCGCGACACCGACTCCGACGAGCTCGCGCGCTGGGCGCTGATGGTGCTTGCCGTGTGGGTCGCTCAGGCCATCATCCTCAACGTGGTTGTCAAGCCGCTGTGGTCGCGCCCGCGCATGCGCGTGATCGAGGTCACGCCGGGGCTCAATTTTCAGCCGTGGTGGGTGATTGGCAACCCCGACAAGTGGAGCTATATTGCGGCCGGCGTAATCAAGGACGGCTTTAAGTCGTTTGCGAGCGGACACACGGCGCACGCGGCGATCGGCCTTATGCTCGCCGGGCTTCCCGCGGCGGCTTTTACGGAAAAGCCGCCGCGACGCCGCGTGGTCTTTTGGGTCGCTGCCGTGGTCGCGGCGCTCGTCGCCTTTGGCCGTATCGTGATCGGTGCACACTTTTTGACTGACGTGAGCTGCGGCTTTGCCCTGGTGTTGGCACTTGAGTGCCTTGCCGCGCGCATTGCCTATCCGGGCGGCGTACAATAGCGGCGTTTAAATCATCGGGCCCATGCCCGGCTAGAGAGGATTGCCATGCTCGCGTTCAACAACGACTATTCCCACGGTGCTCATCCGGCAGTGCTGCAGGCGCTCGTCGATACCAACATGGAGCCGCAGCCCGGCTACGGTACCGATGCGCACACCGAGCGTGCCAAGCAGCTGATTCGCGAGGCCTGTCAGGCCCCCGATGCCGACGTGTTCTTGCTGGTGGGCGGCACGCAGGCCAACGCGACGGTGATTGACATGCTGCTCGCGCCCTACGAGGGCGTCGTTGCCGCCGAGACCGGCCATGTCGCTTGCCACGAGGCGGGCGCCATCGAGTTTGGCGGCCACAAGGTGCTCACCATCCCCG
>CABQHR010000022.1 GCA_902463875.1 uncultured Collinsella sp. | reverse complement strand
GCGTCGGCCATGCCGGCACGCTCGACCCCATGGCATCGGGTGTCATGGTGGTGGGTGTTGGCCAGGCCACCCGTCTGCTGGGCATGCTAACCCTCGATACCAAAAGCTATGTCGCCGACATCTCGTTTGGCGCCGAGACAAATACCGATGATGCGGAGGGCGAGGCGGTCCGCACGGTGACTGTTGCCAACGAGCTCCGCGATCCTGCCTATGCCCGTGAGCGCTTGGCCGCCATGCTGGGTCCGCAGATGCAGGTGCCGCCGGCGTTTTCGGCTATCTCGGTCAATGGCGTTCGCGCCTACAAGTCTGCTCGCGAGGGCAATGCGGTGGACTTACCTCCGCGTCCCGTCGAGGTCTATGCCGCCGACCTGATCGCCGTGGGCGGCGAAGGTGATACGTGTGTGTGGACCGTGGCGTTCTCGGTGAGCAAGGGCACCTATATCCGTGCGCTCGCTCGCGACTTGGGCCGCGCCTGCGAGAGCGCCGCGCACATTTCTGCGCTGCGCCGCACGGCCTCCGGTGTTGTTTCCATTGGCGCTTGTCATGCGGTCGAGGAGCTTTCTCCCGAGTCCGCGGCTGGCTTTGCCCTGGATCCCATTGCGGCCCTGGGCGCCACGCGTGTTGACTTGCCGGGCAATCTTGCCGACGACCTGCTCTGCGGCCGACGCATTCCCGTTGAGCGTGCGCTTGCCGATTTCGGTACCGCGAAGGCGCCTTTTGCGTTGGTGCTCGATGGAGGACTCAAGGCGCTCGCTCGCATTGAGAGTGGCCGCTTTGTCATGGAGCACGTGTTTCCGCAGGCAATCGGCGGTGTTCGATGATGTTATCCGCTCGCGAGCTCGCGCGTATCTTTTTCGAGGGCGAGTCGGATGAGGCTCGCATCGTTACTGCCGATGCGTTTGATGAGTGCGAGCACTTGGGTGTCGCATCGATTGCCATCGGCGTGTTCGATGGCGTGCACCGTGGACACCAGGAGCTCATTGCGGCGCTTGTTAGCGACGCGCGCGCCCATGACTGCAAGGCGGTCGTGGTCACTTTCGATCCCGATCCGGACGTTGTGGTGAGTCCTTCGCCCGCTCAAAAATTGATGACGACGGCCGACCGTCTACATGCCTTGGCTCAGACCGGGGTCGATGCAGTGGTGGCCGTTCCCTTTACGCCTGAGGTTGCGGCACTCGACCATGTCGGTTTTCTCACACTGTTGTCACGCGTGGTCGACATTCGTTCGATTCGCGTTGGCAGCGATTTTAGGCTGGGTCGTGGCGGTGCTTCTGGTGTTGCCGAGATGCGCGTCTGGGGTTCCGAGCACGGCGTTGACGTGTATGGTCACGATCTGCTTTGCGAGGGCGGTGAGGCCATTTGCGCCACCCGCATCCGTCATGAGCTGGGACAGGGCCATGTGGAGCTGGCTGCTGAGTTGCTCGGCCGCCCGTATATGCTGCGCGGCGGTGTTATTCGCGGCCGTCACGAGGGCTCTGGCATGGGCTTTCCCACGGCAAACCTGCAGGTTCCCGACGGCATTCAGGTGCCTGCCGATGGCGTGTATGAGGGCCTGGTGCTCGTCGATGACACCGTATGGCCTGCTGCCGTTAACGTCGGCCTGCCGCCGACGTATGCCGACGATGCCGCTTCATCGCATCTCGAGGCTAACTTAATTGGTTATACGGGCGACCTGTACGGCGCTTCCGTTTCGCTGGCGTTTACGCGCTGGCTGCGTCCCTCGCGTGTGTTCGAATCGCTGGATGAGTTGATCTCGACCGTCGAGGGTAATATCGAGGATATTCGTCACAACTTGGGCGAGCAGGGGGTGGCCATCCGTGATTAGCGATGAGGAAAAAGACCAGGTACGCGCTGCGTCCGACTTAGTTGCCATCGTGCAGGAAACGGTTGAGCTCAAGCCCCGCGGCCATGAGTTTTGGGGTTGCTGCCCCTTCCATGGCGAAAAGACGCCTTCTTTCCACATTATCCCCGCTACGCAGGTCTGGCACTGCTTTGGCTGCGGCGAAGGCGGCGACGTCTTCACCTATATCATGAAGCGCGAAAACCTGAGCTTTCCCGAGTCAATCCGCTATTTGGCCGATCGTGCGGGTATTGAGCTGCATGACACCGGAGATCGTCGCGAGCGCGGTACCAAGCGTGCCCGCATCTACGATCTGTGTGCCGAGACCGCCCAGTTCTACCACACCATGCTTATGCGCGGTAAGGACGGCCGTCCACGCGAGTACTTTGCCAGCCGCGGCATGGGTGGCGACGTCTGCCGCCGCTACTGCCTGGGCTTTGCACCGGGCCGCAACGCGCTGGTGTCGCACCTGTCCCAGGCGGGTTTTACCCCGCAGGAGATGATCGACGCCAACGTTGCCGTGAGCCGCGGGCGCGGGCAGCTTGCCGACCGCTTCTACGACCGCGTGATGTTCCCCATCTTTGACGAGCAGGGTCACAACATTGCCTTTGGCGGGCGCATCATGGGTGACGGCCAACCCAAGTACCTCAATACCGCCGAGACGAGTGTGTTCCATAAAAAGCGAAACCTCTATGGCTTTAATTGGGCCAAGGAGTTTATCGTCGCGCAGGATTCGGCCATCGTGGTGGAGGGCTATACCGATTGCATCGCCTGCTGGGAGGCGGGGATCAAAAACGTTGTCGCCACGCTGGGCACCGCGCTCACGGAGCATCACGTCAAGACGCTCACCCGCTTTGCCAAGCGCATCGTGTACATGTTCGACGGCGATGCGGCGGGACAGAAGGCCGCCCGCCGTGCGATTCAGTTTATCGAGCAGGATTCGATGGATCTGCGCTGCGTGGTGCTGCCCGACGGCAACGATCCCATGGAGTTCATCACGGCGCACGGCGGAGAGGAGCTGCAGAAACGCATTGACGCTGCCGAACCGCTCATGGACTTCGTGTACCGTTCGCTACAGGAGTCGAGTGACATCACCACGCCGGGCGGTCGTGCCAAGGCACTCGAGGATGCGCTGACGCTCATCTATCCGCTGCGCGATAGCTATATGATCGATACGTACTTTATCCAGATTGCCGATCTGCTTGGTTTGGATCTGGAGACAGTGCGTGCGAGTTCGGGTCGCGTGTTTCGCGATGTCGCCAAGCGCGAAGATGCGGAACGACGTCGTGAGCAGAACTATGAACGCCAGCGGGCGCAACTCGAGCGCTCTGGTAGCGCGGGCGGTCGGACGTCTGGTTCGCAGGGGGCATCTCGCGGTGCTTGGGCATCGGGCGCGACGCCGCCGGTGTCCGCTCCGGTCGAAGAAGAGCCGTACGACTATGTCCCGCTCGATGCCTACGGTGCCGCGCCCGTGGAGGTCGTCGACGATCTTCCGCCGATCGACGTGCCTGATGGTATGGGTGCTGTGCCTGTGGCTGACGGTTCGGGCGCACCGGCTGCGGCGGCGCCGATGGTTCTTACTGATCTTGAGCGCAAGTCCTTGGCAGGGGAGCGCGAGCTGTTGACGATGCTTACGAGCTACCCCGACCTGTTCCGCACGTATGCCGACCGCATCTGCTCTATCGAGTGGGTTGACCCTCGTCACGAGTCCATCGCATGGGCCGTTCTGGCAACGCCGCCGGGAACCGATCCTGCGGCCTGCATGGATGCAGCGCGCTCGGTGTGTCCCGAGGCGGCAACGCTTGTGAGTGCCGGGCGCATCTCGGCGACGAGCAAGCACCCCACCGAGACGAACATCGTGTTTATGCTCGATACGCTCGAGCTCTACACCATCAAGCGCCGCATGCGTGCCGCACAGGCCAAGCTGCGCCAGGACCGTTCGCTCGATGATGAAGCCCGTCGCGCGCTGACCGTGCAGGCCGCGCAGGATTCGCAGCGTCAACGCGAGCTGCAAAAGTCGATCGGCGGCGTGGCGGACCCGTTCCGTTTGATCGGTCTGGAGGCCGCAGGCGCCGAACAGGCCTAGATGTTGTGGTCAACCAGCGTATTCTCGCCTATATCCAGTCCTCTTTTTGGGTATAGACGCCTATGTGTGTGCTAAAGTATTGAGTCCTGTGGACTATGAAGGGAGAATCTGTGCCAAAAAAGACTGAGAGCACGGGTACTGGGCTGGAATCCTACGTTGCAAAGCTCATGGGCAACGGCTCAAACAGGACTTCGGTAACCGAGGACGAGATTCAGGTCGCCCTGAAGGATATCGATGTTTCTGACGAGCAGCTCACCGCGGTGTATTCCGCGCTGCGCAACAGCGGCATCCAGATTATCTCCGCGAGCGGAAACGACGACGCCCCCATGGACGTCGACGATGACGATAACGATACCGATACTGACGATTTCGATGACGACGACGAGCACGATTCCGGCTCGCTCGACGATCACGAGCTCAAGATGGCCCGTCAGGCTGACGCCGAGATGGGTTCTTCCAAGAGCAAGAAGAAGCGCACCGTGCGCACGTCCCGTTCACGCTCCCGCGTGCGTGGCATCGATGCCTCCACGGTGATGCTGACCGGCGATCCGGTTCGTATGTACCTCAAGGAGATCGGCAAGGTCGACCTGCTGACCGCTTCCGAAGAGGTCGATCTGGCTATGAAGATCGAGGCCGGTCTTGAGGCCACCGAGAAGCTCGAGGCCGCCGATGCCGGTGAGCTCGAGCTCACGCGTGCCGAGATGCGTCGTCTTACGCGCATTGAGAACGTCGGCCTCGAAGCTAAGCAGGCACTCATCAGCGCAAACCTGCGTCTGGTCGTCTCCATCGCCAAGCGCTATGTCGGCCGCGGCATGCTGTTCCTTGACCTGATCCAGGAGGGCAACCTCGGTCTGATTCGCGCCGTCGAGAAGTTCGACTACCAGAAGGGTTTCAAGTTCTCCACGTACGCCACGTGGTGGATCCGTCAGGCCATTACGCGCGCCATTGCCGACCAGGCCCGTACCATCCGTATTCCCGTGCATATGGTCGAGACTATCAACAAGCTCGTCCGCGTGCAGCGCCAGCTCCTTCAGGACCTGGGTCGCGACCCGACCCCCGAGGAGATCGGTGCCGAGATGGACATGAGCGCCGACCGCGTCCGCGAGATCCAGAAGATCTCGCAGGAGCCCGTGTCGCTCGAGACCCCCATCGGCGAGGAAGAGGATTCCCAGCTGGGCGACTTTATCGAGGACTCCCAGGCTATCGTTCCGCCCGATGCCGCCAGCTTCTCCATGCTGCAGGAGCAGCTCACTCAGGTGCTCGACTCGCTTGCCGATCGTGAGCGCAAGGTTATCGAGCTGCGCTTTGGCCTTGTCGACGGGCATCCCCGCACGCTCGAGGAAGTCGGCCGCGAGTTTGGCGTCACGCGCGAGCGTATCCGCCAGATCGAGTCCAAGACCTTGGCCAAGCTCCGCCACCCCAGCCGCAGCAGCAAGCTCAAAGACTATATCGAAAGCTAGTCAAGCAAGAAGCGCCCTCAAGCACATCCGCTTGGGGGCGCTTTCATGTGGTCATTGGGGACGTCCCCAATGACTAGGTCGGAAAAATTCTCAAAAAAGTTCTTGCCCTGAGCTGATTCGTCCGTATAATAAACTTCGTTGCTTGAGAGCACGCACCTATTCCTCGGTAGCTCAATGGTAGAGCACGCGGCTGTTAACCGCGCTGTTGTAGGTTCGAGTCCTACCCGGGGAGCCAGAATTTTTCAGCCCATTCCGCTGGGCTTTTAAATTCCTCGGTAGCTCAATGGTAGAGCACGCGGCTGTTAACCGCGCTGTTGTAGGTTCGAGTCCTACCCGGGGAGCCAGGTTGTAAAACCCGTCGCTTATGCGGCGGGTTTTTTCATGCCGCGACCACTTGACTCGAACGTTGCCATATCAACATTTCGTGTCGAGGATGTAATCCCGCGACCCATCACCTCAACATGGCGCGGTCGTTGTAGAATATTGCAATGATTGCTCCCACGACATGGTGCCGTGAGCACCAGATAAGGAGATTCTTGTGTCTGAGACCATTAACGGCAGCCTGAGCGTCTCGAACGACGTTATTGCCGATATTGCCGGTTATGCTGCGATGACGTGCTATGGCGTCGTCGGTATGGCTGAGCAGCTCCAAGGCGCCGAGAGCGTGCGCCTGCTTGCCGGTCAGCGCCTCCGCAAGGGCGTGCTTGTCTCCGCCGACGAGAACGGCCTTACGGTCGATCTTCACGTCGTGCTCGAGAACGGCGTCAACATGAAGTCCGTCTGCCACAATCTTTCGAGCTCCGTTGCCTTCACCCTGCAGGAGATCGCTCAGATCGACCCCGCCAGCCTTAAGATCGGCATCCATATCGACGCGCTCAAGAGCCGTCTGAACTAGCATCCGAAAACGGAGATTCAAATACCCATGATTGCAAAGACCATTCGCACCTGTTTTCCGATCGCTGCGGCTGCCGTTTCCGACAAGGCCGAGGAGATCAACAAGCTCAACGTCTTCCCCGTGCCCGACGGCGACACCGGCACCAACATGTCGCTCACGCTCGCCTCGGTGACCAAGGAGCTTTCTGCCCTTCCCGCCGATGCCGACATGGAGGCCATTGCCGGCGCCATCACGCACGGCTCCCTGATGGGCGCTCGCGGTAACTCCGGCGTCATTACCTCGCAGATCCTGCGCGGTGTGGCCGAGGGTCTTGTCTCTGCCGGCGAGCCTATCACGTCCGCCAACATCGCCTATGCGTTCCGCCGAGCCGTCAAGGTCGCTTTCCAGGCTGTCCGCAAGCCCATCGAGGGCACGATCCTCACGGTGCTGCGCGATGTCTCGACCAAGGCCGACGAGTGCGAAAAGAAGAAGTTCTCGGCCGAGGATGCGCTCGACGCTATCGTCGTCGAGGCCTACCAGTCCGTCGCCCGCACGCCCGACCTTTTGCCCGTTCTGAAGGAGAACGGCGTGGTCGACTCCGGCGCCTTTGGCTTTGCCATCTTCCTTGAGAACTTTGTGGCTGCAGCACTTGGTCGCAGCACCGTTGTCGAGGATTTCTCCGCTACGTTTGACTCTGCCGGCTCTGCCCGCGATGCCGCTCTTGGCCGCGTTGAGATCGAGGCCAACGACGACTGGGAGGGCTCGGAATTCCGCTACTGCAACGAGTTCCTCTTTAAGGCCGACGCTCCCTTTGACGAGGACGAGTGCCTCAAGTTCCTGGGTTCCATGGGCGACTGCGAGCTGCTCGTGGGTGCTTACCCCGATTACAAGATTCACGTGCACTCCAACACCCCCAACTTGGTGCTCGAGCACATGCTGCAGCTTGGCCAGATCTACGAGGTCTTTATCCACAACATGGAGATGGAGGCCCACGACCGTACCGCCAAGATCCACGAGGACCAGGAAAAGGCCGCCGAGCCCGCGAAGGCCCTGGGCTTTGTCGCCGTTGCCGCCGGTTCCGGCGAGGCAGACATCCTCAAGTCTCTCGGCGTTGACGTGATCGTCTCGGGTGGCCAGACCATGAACCCTTCGACTGCAGACCTGCTGGGCGCCGTCGACCAGGTCAACGCGACCTCGGTCATCATCCTGCCCAACAACGGCAACATCCGCATGGCCGCCGAGGCCGCTGCCTCTGCCTGCACCGATAAGAAGGTCGCCGTCGTTCCCACCAAGACCGTTCCGCAGGCCTTCTCCGCGCTGTTCGCGGTCCTGCCCGATTCCGAGCTCGAGGACGCCGTCGCCGCTATGGTCGACGCCATCAGCGAGGTCCGCGATGGCGAGGTCACCCGTGCCGTGCGCGATTCCAGCGCCTCCGACGGCTCGCCGATTCACTCCGGTGACGTCATGGGTATCATTGCCGGCTCCATCGATGTGGTCGGCTCCGACGTGAAGCAGGTCACGCTCGATTGCATTAACCGTATGCAGGAGGAAGAGGAGGGCGACGCGCTGACGATTCTGGCCGGCGAGGAACTGTCCGATGAGGCCTTCCAGGAGATCGTCGACGCTATCGAGGAGGCTCAGCCCGATCTGGAGATCGACGCCCATCGTGGCGAGCAGCCGCTCTATCCCGTGATCTTCTCGATCGAGTAGGCAACTGCCCATGTCCGAACTGTGCTCCGTGCCGCGCGTCTCGGAGCGCTTTGCCCAGAGCAATGCGCTCGACGAGGATATCGCGCGACTCAAATATGTTTCGGGTAAACGTGAGGAGGCCCTTCGCCGTCTGGGAATTCGGACGGTGGGGGACCTCCTTCTCCATATCCCTCATCGATACCTGGACTTTACGCGCTCCTGGTCCATCGAGATGGCGCCCATCGGTACCGTGTGTACCATCATCGCCACGGTCGATCGTATCGTCCAAAAGCAGCCGCGTCCGCGCATGCAGGTGACCGAGGTCTCACTCGTTGACGAGACGGGCGTGCTGCAGGTCGCCTTTTTCCGCCAGCCCTGGATTGCCCAGCAGCTTAAGCAGGGCGACCGCCTGGCCGTGATGGGTAAGGTCGAGTTTGCCTACGGCTTTAAGCAGATGGCCTCGCCGCACTTTGAAAAGCTTGAGGAAGGGCGCGCCGCGGGCACTATCCTGCCGGTCCATTACGTGAGTGACGGCGTGAGTCAGGCATGGATGCGCCGTATCGTAAGTGGCGCGCTCGAGGTCGTCGGCAATCCCTTCGACCCGATTCCCGCACGCTTACGCGTCAAGCGCCGCCTGATGAGCAATGCCCGTGCGCTTCGATCGATCCATTTTCCCTCGAGCATGGCTGAGCGCGATATCGCGCGCGCGCGGCTTGCCTACGAGGAGTGCCTCTACCTGCAGCTGGCGCTGCGCCTGCGCAACGACGGTGTCTTGGTCGAAGTCGCTCCCTACGCCCACGCCGCGGGCGAGCACCTGGCCGCGCTCAAGCAGGCCCTGCCGTTTTCGCTGAGCGACGAGCAGGAGGCCGCGTTCCAAGACATCCTGCGCGATATGTGCGATGGCGGGCGCGTGATGAACCGCCTACTGCTGGGCGATGTCGGTACCGGTAAGACCGCCGTTGCCGCCTGCGCGCTGGCTGTGGCTGCCGATAGCGGCACACAGGCCTGCGTTATGGCGCCCACGGGCGTGCTGGCGCGTCAATATGCCGATAAGACCGGCCCCTTGCTTTCGCAGGCTGGCATGACCTGGGCGCTCCTGACGGGCGTCACGCCGGCGGCCGAGCGCGAGCGGATCCATGCGCAGCTGGAATCGGGCGAGCTCGATGTCCTCTTTGGCACCCACGCGGTGCTTTCGGATAACGTTGCGTTCAAGCATCTGTCGCTCGTGGTCATCGATGAGCAGCACCGGTTTGGCGTCGGCCAACGCAACGCCCTGCGTGCGAAGGGCCCTGGTGCCGATCTGCTCGTTATGACGGCAACGCCCATCCCGCGTACGCTGGCGCTTTCGGTCTACGGCGATCTGGACACGAGTATCATCCGCCATCGGCCCGTCCCTGGCGCTGGCGTGACGACACGCGTGCTTACTGAGTCGAGTCGCGACCTTGCCTATGGCGCCATCCGCGAGGCGCATGAAAAGGGTCATCAGGCCTACGTGATTTGCCCGCTCGTGGAGCCGAGTGACTCGGCCGATGATCTGGAGGACGTGCCCGGTATCGCCCGCGACGACGAGGGCCGCGTGACGGTCCCCGTGCCGCTGCACGATACGGCGACCGAGCTCGATCGCCTGCGTCTGGCGTTGCCGGGTCTTGCCATCGAGCGCCTTCACGGCCGCATGCCAGCGGGGGAGAAGGACCAGGTTATCGATGCCTTCAAGCGCGGCGAGATTGACGTGCTCGTCTCGACTACGGTGGTCGAGGTGGGCGTCGACGTGCCTAACGCCACCGTCATGGTCATCGAGAACGGGGAGCGCTTTGGTTTGGCTGCTCTGCACCAGCTGCGCGGTCGCGTGGGCCGTGGCAGTGTGTCGGGCACGTGCCTGGTCATGACGCACTCCAAGGGCAACGGCGGCGCTTCGGCAGCACAAGATCGCCTGCAATCGCTCGAAAAAACCTCGGATGGCTTTACGCTCGCCCAGATGGACCTGCGTCTGCGCCACGAGGGCGAAATCCTGGGGTACCGCCAGCATGGCGGAGTGACCCTGCGCTTTGTCGACCTGGATGCCGACGAGGAGCTGATCGAGTGGGCCCATTTGGACGCGGTCGAGCTCTTGCGGTATGCTTGCAACCTTGACTCCGTGGCGACGCGCCCCCTGCGCGATGCGGTCGCCATGCGATATCGACACATTTTTAAGGAGGTCAGCGGAGGATGAGAATCATCGGCGGCGAATGGCGCGGTCGTAAGATCGAGGAGCCCCGTGGTCGCGATGTCACCCGCCCCACGACCGATCGCGTGCGCGAGGCATGCGCATCTATGGTCATGTCGGCATTCGACTTCGATCTGGACGAGGTCCGCGTGCTGGACGCCTTTGGCGGCTCCGGTGCCTTAGGGTTAGAGATGCTCTCACGTGGTGCCCGCTCGCTCACGACGTTCGAGATCGATCGGAATGCCGCGCGGCTCATTACCAAGAATATCGAGTCGCTCTGCCGTGACCGTGCGCGTTGGCGCGTGATAACGGGCGACATGCTGGCGAGTGCCTCGCGCGGTCGTGTGCCGGGCGGCCCCTTTGATCTGGTCCTGCTCGACCCGCCCTATGCTTTTGGTGCCGAGCCGGTCGAGGAGCTGCTGCAGAAGCTGGCTCAGCAGGGTCTGCTTGCACCTGGCGCTTATGCCCTGTTTGAGCATGCCGCCGCCGATGCGGGCGCGCATCCGGCAGGCTTTGAGATCGTGCGCGAGAAGCGCTACGGCATTACCTCGGTCGACCTGCTTCGTTGGGTCGGCGATAACGATGGTGAGGAAGATTGCGCTGGCACCGATGCTCACAACAACGATGCCACGACGTTTCAGGAGGACGACCATGAATGACACCATCAACCGCGTGATCGTCCCGGGCACCTTCGATCCCATCACGTTTGGCCATATCGACGTCATCCGCCGCGCCCGCCGCATCTTTCCCAGTGTGATCGTCGCTGTTGCCGAGTCGCAGGGTAAAAACGGTGTGGGTACCACGTTTATGCTCGATGAGCGCGTGGCGCTGGCCCGCGAGGCGCTCGGTGATATCGACGGCGTCGAGGTCCTGCCCTTTACCGGCCTCTTGGTCGACTTCGCTCGCGAGCAGGGGGCGGGGGCCGTGGTCAAGGGCCTGCGCGCCATGACCGACTTTGAGTACGAGCTGCAGCAGGCAGATCTCAACTATCGCTTGGATAACGAGCTGGAGTCCATCTTTGTCATGAGTGCGCCGCAGTACGGCTATATCTCGAGCTCGGTCGTTCGCCAGATCGCCTCACTCGGCAGCGATGTATCGACGTTTGTCCCGCCCAACGTGGTCGAAGCGCTCAGGCATCGCTTTTCGTGACGTTTTTTATTGCCTGGTGGCATGTGGTAAACTAGCACGATGATATGTTACCTATGAAAGGAGACCGGATGCCGGGCGAGAATTTTCCTGGCGATAGGATCGTCAGCTTGGTCGATGAGCTCGAAGGGCTGATCGAGGAAGCCAAGCCGCCTTTCGGCAAGAACGCTCAGTTCAAGGTCATCGACGCCGACGTGTTCTTCAACATCCTCGACGAGATCCGCATGAGCTATCCCGAGGAGTGGCAGAAGTCCCGCCGTATCCTTAAGGAGCGCGAGGAGCTTATGGCTTCCGCCGCCGCTCAGGCCGATTCCATCATCGCCGACGCTCAGCAGCAGGCCCTCACCATTGCCGGTGAGCAGGAGATCGTCCGCTTAGCACAGCAGCAGGCCGACGACATCCGCGATCGCGCCCAGCAGTACGAGCGCGAGACGCGTTATGCAGCCGAGGACTACGCAGAGCAGGTCTTTACGCACCTGGAGGAGAACCTCAAGAGCCTGACCGGCACCGTTACCCGTTGCCGTCAGCAGCTTAACGAGGGTGCCGCCCAACAGAATGGTCAGTGGTAATGGCTGAGTTCCCGAGCGTTACCGTCGATCTTTCCGAGCAGCTCGAGTTCCCTGGTGATTCGTATCCGCTGACCGGTAAGGTCGATGTCGCCACCTACACGGTGGGCGAGAAGGAGTACCAGCTACAGGACGGCATCGACTACGATGTTGTCTTTACCAATGCCGGTACCGGTGTTTTGCTTACCGGCATGGTCCGCGCGCACGCCACCGGCGAGTGCGACCGTTGCCTGGAGCCCGCCTCGTTTGATATCGCCGGCGAGATCGAGGAGTTCTACCTCTTTGAGGAGCCCGAGGATCCCGAGGCCTACGAGGACGGCTACGAGCTCCTGGGTGAGGACCGCATCGTGGATCTGGGTGAGCCCATCAACGACGCGGTCGTCATGGACACGCCGTTTGTGGTGCTCTGCAAGCCCGATTGCCGCGGTCTGTGTCCCACTTGCGGTTGCAATCTCAACGTCGAGCAATGCGATTGTGCCGCTCAGGCAGAGGCAGAATGGGCCGCTGCCACGGAAAATCCATTTGCAGCATTGAAGAATCTCAAGCTCGATGAGTAAAACTGTGGTAGTATCGCTACTTGCGCGTAATCGCCACACTGGATAGTTCATAAGGAAGGTCACTATGCCCGTACCTAAACAAAAGCAGGGTCGTATCCGCACTCACACCCGTCGTTCCGCCAACATGAAGATCTCGGCTGCGGCTCAGTCCACGTGCCCCCGTTGCGGCGCTGTCAAGCTTCCGCACCACGTGTGCCCCAGCTGCGGTTTCTACAAGGACCGCGAGGTTATCGTTACCGAGTAACGGTATACTCTGGATGCGATGCCGTTCCAAATGGAACCACAATGGCCGGCTCAATGAGTCGGCCATTTTTGTATAAGGAGCATGTATATGAGTAACGTTCGCGTTTGTGTAGACGTTGTGGGCGGAGACGAGAAACCTCAGGTTGTTCTCGATGGTATCGAGGCTGCACTTGCCGCCGATCCCGATATCGAGGTCTTGGCAGCTGGCCCCGCTGAAATCGTCAATCCCTTTGCTGCTTCCCATGCACGTGTTGAGGCCCTTGAGGCACCCGACGTTATCGCCATGGATGACGATCCCATTCGCGCCGTGATGACCAAGCGTAAATCGTCGATCGTGCTGTCGTGCCGCGCCATCAAAAAGGGCAACGCGGACGCGTTCTTCTCCGCCGGCTCGACCGGTGCCATGACTGCTGCCGCCACCGCCTATGTGACGCCGTTTAGGTATCAGGCCGAAGGCAAGAAGCAGCCGGTACGTCCCTGTCTGACCAATGCGTTACCCAATCGCGCCGGCGGTCTGACGGTGCTGTGCGATATGGGCGCCAACCCCGATGTTGATGTGGACGATATGGTGCGCTTTGCGCAGATGGGCAGCGCCTATGCCCGCGTCGTCTTGGGCATTGAACATCCTCGCGTAGGTCTGCTCGCCAATGGCACCGAGGACGAGAAGGGCTCCAACTTTACCAAGGCCTGCTTCCCTGCTATGAAGGCCGCGGTTCCGGGCTTTGTGGGCAACTGCGAAGGCACCGATCTTACGTCGGGCAATTTTGACGTCGTGGTCGCCGACGGCATGTCGGGCAATATCGCTCTCAAGGCTACCGAGGGCGCTGCCAAGTTTTTGCTGCAGGAGCTCAAGGGCGCCTTTATGGCCTCGCTCGGCACCAAGATCGCCGCGCTGCTCATAAAAAAGCAGATGCGCGAGATTAAGGCCAAGCTCTCTGGTGATGCCAAGGGCGGCGCGATTCTTTTGGGCCTGCGTGGCGTGGTCCTGATCGGCCATGGCGCCACCTCGGTCGAGGCTGTTAAAAACGGTACGCTCGCGGCGGCCGAAGCCGTGCGCGCGGGGCTGGTCGAGAACGTCGCCAACTCCATGGACGGTATCGTTTTATAAGAGCGAGTTAGAGCGCTGTTATGTGCCTCGCGGCGCACGTCGTGGGGTAGAATCAAAACCGTGTCTTGGTGCCGCCCGCGCGGTGCCAATCTTTTGGTATTCATGCACTATGAGAGGAAGCGCTATGGACCGCTCCGAAATCTTCGACAAGATCGCCGAGGTCGCTGCTGACGTTCTGGGCGTCGATGTTGCCGAAATTAGCGATGAGACCACCTTTGACGATCTCGATGCCAACTCGCTCGAGCGCCTGCAGCTGGTTACGGCTATCGAGGACGAGTTCAATCTCGAGATCGATGATGAGACCTTGCTCTCGCTCAACTCTGTCGCCGACGCCGTCGACGCGATCGAAAACGCCAGGGAGGCTTAGGTCTTGGCTTTATCCGAACGACTTACGCGCGCCCAGGAGATTCTGGGCCACGAGTTCAATGACAAGGTGCTGCTGCGCGCGGCCCTTACGCATCCTTCGGCCGTCGAAGGGCAGCCAGTCTCGGCAAGCTACGAGCGCCTTGAGTTCTTGGGCGATTCCATTTTGGGCGCCGTCGTCGCCCGTTCACTCTTTGAGTCCTATCCCGAGTTTGACGAGGGCAAGCTCACGCGCCTGAAGGTGTCGCTTGTCTCGGGCGCCACGCTGTCCGAGGTGTCGCATGAGCTGGGCATCGACGACATCATCATCTTTGGTGCCTCCGAGACCGGTACCGGTGCGCGCGGCCTGCATTCGGCGCTCGAGAACGTCTACGAGTCGCTCGTGGGCGCGCTGTACCTGGACGCCGGCTGGGATGTTGCGGCGGAGTTTATCCACCGTACGCTTAAGCCGCATTTGGCTTCCGAGCGTGCCGAGCATCCTGCGAACCCCAAGTCGTTTTTGCAGGAGTGCGTGCAAGCCGACGGTCACGAGCCCCCGGCGTATAAGCTCGTTGGCTCCGAGGGCCCGGCGCATGCGCCCACCTTTACCGCTGTGGTGCTCATCGACGGCATTCGCCAGGGCCGCGGCACCGGTTCCTCCAAGAAGGAGGCCGAGGGAGCCGCTGCGCTCGAGGCACTCGACCGCATGGGCTACACCACCAACGGCGTGATTCTCAACAAGAAGCCTGTTTAAGCGAGGAACCGTGTATCTCAAGTCCCTCACGCTCAAAGGGTTCAAGTCGTTTGCCGACCGCGCCCATATGTCATTTGAGCCGGGCCTGACCGTCATCGTCGGTCCCAACGGCTCGGGAAAATCGAACATCTCCGACTCGATTCTGTGGGTCCTGGGCGAGCAGAGCGCCAAGCAGCTGCGCGGCCAGGCCATGGAGGACGTCATCTTCTCGGGCTCGTCGGCACGCAAGCCGGTGGGTGTCGCCGAGGTCACGCTGGTGCTCGATAACTCGGACCATATGCTGCCCGTCGATTTTGACGAGGTCGCCATCACCCGTCGCATGTATCGCTCGGGCGAAAGCGAGTACCTCATCAACTCGAGTCCGTGCCGCCTGATGGACATTCAGGACATCCTGCACGATTCGGGCCTGGGCAAGGATACGCATTCCATCATCAGCCAGGGCAAGCTCGATGCCATTTTGCAGAGCCGCCCCGAGGAGCGCCGTGCCCTCATCGAGGAGGCCGCCGGCATCTCCAAGCACAAGCGCCGCAAGGAGCGTGCGCTCAAAAAGATTAAGTCGATGGACGAGCACCTGACGCGTGCCCGCGACATCAATAAGGAGATCGCCCGTCAGCTGCGGCCGCTGGAGCGTCAGGTCGATCGCGCGCGCAAGTACAAAGAGCTGTCCTCGCGCGCGAACGAACTTACGCAGATGCTGGCCGTCGACGAGCTTCGTTCGCTGCAGTCGCAGTGGAACGACTTGGAGAGCCGCTCCAAGGAGGGCGCCGCCGAGCTTGAGCTTGCGCAGTACCGCTTGGGCGAAAAGGAACGCGAGCTCGAGAAGCTCCAGGTCATGCTTGAGGAAAAGGGCCTGTTTGTGGGCGATCTGGGCGAGCAGCGCCGCCATATGCAAGACGTGGTCGGCCGCATTAACTCCGATATGCGCCTGCTCGAGGAAAAGGGCCACAACATGGTGTCGCGCCTGTCCGACATGCGTGGCCAGATCTCGAGCTCCGAGCATCAGCGTCGTCGCGTGGTCGAGGAGCTCGAGGACGCGCGTGCGCAGCTTGAGGAGGTGACCGGTGCGCACATGCAGGCCCAGGAGGACGTTGACGCCGCCGGGCCTGCCGCCGCTGAGCTCCACGAGCGACGCGTGGCTCTCGACAATCAGATTTCGCAGCTTACGCGTGAGCAACGCGATGTGCAGCGCGTGGCCGATAACGCGGCGCTCGAACTCGCCAAGGTGAAGGACTCGCTGAGCAACGCCGAGGTTGAGGACAACATGTACGCCTCGCGCTTGGAGCAGATCGATGAACAGCTCGAGGAGGTCACGGCCTCGCTCGAGAGCCGTCGCGAACGCGCCGAGGAGCTTGAGGGTACTCTTGAGGAAGCGCGCCAGGCTCAGGTCGATGCGCGTGAAGCCACCGAGACGGCACGCGCGGCCCTGAAGGACCTGCGTGCCCGCGAGAGCGAGGCACGCAACAAG